>NZ_JBFRFR010000149.1:0-9780 GCF_052114925.1 Bradyrhizobium sp. 2TAF36
GCCGAATCCGCGCAATGCCGAATCCGCGCAATCGTCTCCACGATCAGCATCCTCGACCACCTGCTTCATTCCAAAGCAGGCAGCGCAACAGACCAACCTATAGGGGGTCAATTTTGGACGCCGATCCCCCGGCTTAGGGGGTCAATATTGCAGGCCGAATGACAGACGCGGGCTCGGAGGCGTCGGATCGCTGTTTGAGAAGGTTGTAGAACGAGCCGATCGCTTCGAACCAGCCGACGGTCTTGGTCGCAAGACGGAGAAAGCCAAGATCCGGACCGTCTGGACCGAAGTCGGCGCCGCGCAGCGCGACGTTAACGGTATGCGCCATTTCGATCTGCCGTTTCCGATAGTGGAACTAGGCCGTCAAGAGTGCATAAACCAGCCCGACCTGGAGCGATCGTCTCGCAGGCTGCTTTCGCCGATTAGCTAGTGCGCCGTCGGCGTAGGACACCCACTCAACTCGGATCGGTTGGCGCGGCCTCGCAGCGTCTGCGCTGGATATTTCCCAAAGAGCTTGCGGTAGTCGCCGGAAAATCGCCCAAGATTGACGAAGCCGTGCTTCATGGCGACCGCGGCGACAGTTGTCGTCGCCGGCTCGCCTCGTCCAAGAAAAGAGTGAACTGCACACCTGTCACGATCCCTACCGCCGCCATCGGCAACGCCGTCGCCGCCTACACCGTCGGGTTCGTCAAGCTGAAGGTCCACGACAGGGTCGAAGACGCGATCGGCACCGGATCCGGGACGCTCGTCCGTGTCGGTAAGGTCCCGTTGGGATTCTCACCGCCGCGCACGTGTTGGCGCACCTGTCGGACAGCGGTGCGGTAGGGATCGTCGAATACCGTGGCGAGACCATGCAAGGTGGGTTTGCCGAACAGAATTTTGCAAGTCGGTCCAGCGCGAGATAGCGATATCCTCTACTCCGGCACCCGGCTCGAACCGGCGCCAGGTCCGTTCTTGGTAAAATCCCTGGGCCTCGGGCGACACCTCGTTGACCCCGAAACCGATGGTGCGAATCGCTTGCATGTCGGTGAGCATCCTTCGTTCCCTCCGATTTCGCCAAAGCAATGGATGAGGAAGTCGCAACTACAACCGCGATTGAGGAACGATACGTCAAACGCTGCCCTGCAGGTTGTTGGCGATGCTAAAGCATTGTTAGATTTTGCAAATGCACACTAGTGTGGTGCTGAGAACTTTCACTTTTGTGTCAATGGGGTACCGCAGAAATTACAAGAGGCGAAGACACGTATAGTACGGGTTTACAAGGGCATCTAACCTACGCCGCAACAAGTTTTTCCGGGGGCACCGGTTACTGCATCGATAGTGCGCCGCTGCGCGCGGCTGAGGCGAAATCTTCCAGACTTTGAAGGAAAGAGACTGGCCAATGGCGCCCCTCCATGGCCACAGCGCGCATACCTGTTGCGTGCTCCGCAAGCTGAATCTGCGGGGTCATCGTTTTGCCCGGCCAGTTGATGGATGGTCGCCGCGGACGCGAGCGTGGTCCGTTCAGATGAGAGCGCGGTTCGCGCGGCAACGGCGGCATCGCAAGATGAGTCGGTACGGGCGCACTTGCCGCCAAGCTCCCCCCGATTCGCGTGGCATCGCCGATGCCGAAACCCAGCGGCGCGTAAACGATCAGGCCAGCGTTGCATTCAATATGGGATACAATTCCGATCCGTCGTACTGGGATGGCATCTTTTCAGGTGGCCGACTCGCCAAGACATGCCGTGCTTCCCAAGCCAAGCCATCGCCGCCGAACAAGCGAGCGAAATCAAGCCGGCCACAAAGCCAAAGAACGTTTGCGTGCCGCACTGATCGAGCACAGATACACGAAGGCCCCGAGCAGCGTTCCGTAATTTCTCCTGAAGTCTCCGTTCAGCTTATATCTTCGATAGCTCAGAAGACGTTTCGTCAGCCACGATACTGGCTCCGATGTCGACTACCAGCACGCTATCAACCACTGTTTTGCCCGACGGCGCAAGGTGTATTTCGGTTTATCGCAATTGGTGGGTTTACGCATCTAACCCAGCTCCATTCGGATAGCGGGCGTATCGCTCCCTGGCCCTCACACTCGGCACCGCAGGTGAGCAGCTACGTTCCTCGACCATGATCAGCGAGAGATCATGTTAAACGACAGGCGGCGGCTTGCCGATTTCGATCCGCAAGGACCAGCACAACCCTGACCAAAATGCGACGGGCCGTACTGGCTACGATGAGGGATACACAGTCCCTCCACTCGATGACCGCGACTGCTTACTGAGAGAGCTAGAGCGATAAGTCCGTTGGTTTAGCTCAATGGGTTGCTGGCGATCTAGGTTCAAGGCTCTGCCACGAACCACCCCCCCGATTCCGATAAGCCCGAGCCCAAGCCCAAGCCAACTCGCTTGGAGGAGGCGCGCCGGATCGTTGAGGAGTACGCGAATGACCTTCGCGAGATCATTCGGAAGCTTCGAGGGAAGAATTAAAGCGCTCTCAGTTCTAAGGTCCGCGTAGCTAGCTTGATCAGCGTAGCAGTCTCTCCGTCCAGAATGCTGTCCCGTGAGAACCATGAACTGGCTCACAAATGACGGAGCATCCCATGACCAGGATGTCAATGCCGCGAAGCCTCATGCTATTGGGAATCATGCTCTTGCCAGCGCGCTCCGCCGCTATGGAAAAACTCAACTGTCCTTTCAATTCTACCAGCAGCGATCCCTCAAAGCTTGAAAGAATCAAGGCCCTTCTTCCCGACGCTGACGCGATGGGAAGTGTCGGCCGGCTCAACTCGACTATCGATACTCTACGTCGGGACGGTATGGCAAAGAGTCAGATTGTAAGTCATCTTGTCGGCGCATACTGCCTGTTCGTCGCTCAAGAAAGCTCGCAGACTGATGCAGAAAAAGCCGCAAAGGATTGACCGATGATCAAACGTCATGAGGTCGCTCGCTCGATCTAAGCGAACCACTTCGAGCTTCATCAGAATGGCAATTGCGTCATGATTTATCGCGAGCGAATACGACATCGAACTTCTGTTTGGCGACCACCTGATCAAAGACGCCGTTCAGCCGGTCGTTGGCCGCGTCATAATTGAGCGTGTAGGTCGAGCCGTTGTAACCGCCGGCGCGCAACTCGAAGAGCAATTTGAGCGCGTTACCCTCCCTGCTCGCGACCGCGACATGAAAAGGCAATGGCCTCGGATTTGCGTAGCTCGCGTCAAGTTTGCCGTCCGCGTCAACAGCTCGGATGGTGATCACGTAACCTCCCTGGAGACGTACCCAGCGGCCGAGTAGCCTGTCAAATGCCGGTTCAGCCGACGACTGCCTTGCGGCCGTCGTTGCGGATGGCTGCTGAGAAGGCTGCTGTGCCAATGCCGGATTCACGATCAGGAAGAGGTAGAGCATCACAAATGGAATGGGATTCATATTGGTTCGATCCGCTTGGTTGCTTCTTCGTCGATCCCGCCCCATGAGCCTTGCTTCCTGCCATGAAGCGCTCAGGCCGCTATATTTATAAAGCCCCGGCAGCGGCTCAGATCAGTCGCGCTCCGCTACTCAATCGGGTGACAGATTGTAAGGCAAACTTTATTGTTGCTGCAGAGCGTTTTCTACAGTCATTGCGATCCATGCAGAACTCGGTAGACCCTGCTTGCGTGCGGTGGCATTGAGCGCGTCGACGACATCCGGCGCAAGTGGAACGTTGACAATGACGTCCAGCCCGCTTTCCAAGCTGTAGACCAACTGCGTGATTTGACCGGTGAAGCGCCGAAACCTGATGGCGTCCGCACCTGCAGGCCTTCAAACTCTCGATAGACCGTTAACTTCTTGGCCAGTGACGCCTTCGATGGGCCACCTAAATAAACCCTCCCGCGTTCGCCGAGCGCGGGACGTTCCAGTGCGCCGCCTTGCAAAGGCGTCGATAYAACCTAGAAACGGCGCCCGACGCGGTAAGAGTTATGCGTTGGAGAGCGTTCCTAGAGTCAGGCTGTTGAGTTTGACCTGCTCCCCAATTTGTCCCCGTTTATAAGGAGAGTCTGTTCTGAGTTTGGCCCGTGTTGGCGCGGGTTGCAAACTCGGTCGGTGTGAGCCCGTTGAGGCTCGTGTGCGGTCGGTTGGTGTTGTAGTCGATCCTCCATTCCTCGATGATCTGACGGGCCTCGTTGAGATTGGCGAACAGGTGGAAGAAAAAGAGAAGTAGGGCCGCCCCGCGCCAAATTCCGTTCAATGATCGAACTCGGCCAATTTTGCTCGATCTCGCAGTATGATTTGTCGCTGGGATTGCCCGATAAAGGTGAGAATATCACGATCCCTAAGTTGTGACATAGCGCGTGACACGGTCTCCAGCGTCAGTCCAAGATAGTCGGCGATATCGCGACGACTCATTGGAAGTTTCAATATTCCCGCCGCGGTTAACGGACGTCCATTTCGATCAAAAAAGCCGCAACCTTCTCAATTGATGTTTTCCGTCCGAGTAACAGCATGTGAGTTTCGGCATGCTGAAGGTTGCTCGTGACAAGCCTCAGTACATTGCTCATTGCGGTCGCGCGGCCACGCTCTTCGTCGATAACATTCTGCCGATCCGTCAGGCGAACAGTCGTTTCGACAATTGCTTCGGCGGCAAATCGGTGAACTGCACCGTTCGCAACGCCGAAGATGTCCCCCGGCAGATGAAAGGCCATGATCTGCCGCCGACCGTCGGCCAACAATTTATAGCTTCGAACCGCCCCGCTCTTGATCTGGTAGAGGTATTCGATTGGCTCCGCCTCTCCAAAGATTTCGGCACCGCGCCGATATTTGAATTCGCTGCAAAATACTGCGTAGCCAGCGAGCGCATTCAACTCGCTTGAGCCTGACCTTTGAGGCGCATTTTCTTGCGTCCTTACAAGCATTCGTCCCTCCCGCGGTCGATGGAACCCATCTAGGTTTAGGGAAAACTCGGCAAGTCCAGTTGAGGGAGATCAAACTTGATGTGGTGAGGCCCATCAGGAAACCGCCAGCTTGAGGACGTTGGGCCTCACGGAACGTAGTGGAGGTGCGCTACGGCCTCACTCTCTTAAATTACCAGAAAGCGCTTTGATGATGTGCTGTATCCAGCGCTCATCTTCCTCACGCTTTCTTACGGCGTCCTCGAAGCTGTCGTTGAATGTCTGAGTTCGACGTGGCGGCGCCATCTTCTCAGGGAGAATGAACATGCTGGCCTGCTTTCCATGAAGCCAAGACTCTCGAACACACAGTGTTCCGCGTCGGACAATCTTTTGTCCGCGCGGCGCGGACAGGCACCGGATTGCGGCCATCTCGGCTCTGACCCACAAGGGACATCCGGTAGAGTCGTGACGATGTCTGTCGAGTTCAGGAAAGGCTCTCGGTTGCCGAACCGTTCTTACGGGGTGCTGTCCGTATCTAACCCCATGTGTCCTAAGTTGATTTTGCGGGGGTCCCACTTCGTGAATTGTGAAGGAATGAGCAAAACGATACAGCGGCTGAACTCCTAACTGTTCCATGTTGACTGCGTTACTGCGTCGACCTTCGGCATCCACTAGGCGATCCCCCTGAAAGGAGAACGCTATGGAGAACTACATTCACAAAGAGAACTTGGCCCTATTCAAGAAGCGCCTCGGCGAGCCACATACCGAGGCCCAGCACGATACGCTTCTGAAGCTTCTAGCCAACGAAGAAGCCAAGGACGCGCCGCCAAAAAGGGGATAGTGAAGCGCTAACTGAGGCGCTCGGAGCAGGGCGCCAAGGCTATAGGCGCCCGCGCCTAGGAAACATGGCTTCGCCTTGTGGGGTGATTGATGAAACTTGCCCAAGCGGCGGACAAACGCTCCCAGCATCAAAGCCCATTAAAAGGGTAAGGCCGCCTCAATTGGAGGCTACCAAAATAGTTTTGAACCATTCGCCTCCCCGTCCGGTTGAACATATGCGGAGGCGACGCCAATGATGCCGGATCAACTAGCCCGCCAAGAGCAAATTGCCCGCCGTCTAGAACAGTCCAGGCGCTTGCTGCTTGGCGCGAGCGACGCTACGACTGCAAAGCGCATCGGTAAGCTGATCGACGACCTAGAGCACGAGCAAGCGGAAGAAAAAGAGAAGTAGGGCCGCCTCAGTGGCGGCCTCTTTGATATCAGGCCAAACCTTGCAATGTCGTCTGTTGGCCCCCTTGAGACATGCGGCGGGGCTCTCAAAATGTCTGCTTATCGAGGGAGATCGGAAGTCGTCGGCGCGCAGGCAGAATGACGCGATTGACCCGTTTCGGACATCCCACGACTGCTCAGCCGTTTAAGCGTCCCTACCGTATCCAGGCCGCCAAGAAGCTTGACCTGCATCAAGGGGCGGTCCCCACAAGTAGCCACACTGAAATTTTGCGACTTATTGCGTTGCCAAGTGCTGCTTCTCTACGGGAGTATTCCGCCATGAAAATCAGTCACCGCATCTTTGCCGGCGTTAGTCTTCTCGCCCTCAGTTGCACCTCAGCATTGGCTCAACAGATCACCGGTGTCCCGGGTTCGGCCGGCGCCACCACCACAATCACCGGACAACAACTTCCGCCGCCCGATCCGAAGTTTGGCGGGGTGATCAAGGAGAAGGCCTCCGAGTCCACGGCGTGGTGGGCACCGCGGGTCGTGCCGCCGAAGGGTGCACCAAACGTGTTGCTGATTATGACGGATGATGTCGGCTTTGCGGCGCCGTCCACTTTTGGCGGAGTGATCCCAACACCGGCGATGGATCGTGTCGCTGCGCAGGGGCTGCGCTACACCGATTTTCACTCCACGGCGCTCTGCTCGCCGACGCGCGCCGCGCTGATTACCGGCCGCAACCATCACTCGGTGGGCAACGGGGTGGTAGGCGAAATAGCGACCGGGTTCCCAGGTTACGACTCAATCATCCCGATCGACAAAGGCACCATCGGTACCGTCCTGAACGCGAACGGCTACGCCACCTCGTGGTTCGGCAAGGACCACAACACGCCCTCTTATCAATCGAGCCAGGCCGGGCCGTTCAACCAATGGCCGAACGGCATGGGCTTCGAATATTTCTATGGCTTTGTTGGCGGCGACACCAGCCAGTGGCAACCAAACCTGTTCCGCAATACAACCGCCATCTATCCGTTCTTAAACAATCCCAGCTGGAACCTGGAGACGGCAATGGCCGATGAGGCCATTCAGTACATGAAGCAGCTCAAGGAGATCGCCCCCGACAAGCCGTTCTTTGTCTATTACGTACCCGGCGCCACACATGCGCCTCATCATCCGACGCCGGAGTGGATCAAGAAGATCAGCGACATGCACCTGTTCGACGACGGGTGGAACAAGCTGCGCGAGACCATCTTCGCCAACCAGAAACGGTTGGACATCATGCCCGAAAGTGCCAAACTGACGCCTTGGCCGAAAGAACTTCCCCAGTGGGATTCCCTTGGTGCGCTAGAGAAGAAGCTCTTCATCAAGCAAGCGGACGTCTACGGGGCCTACCTCGCCTACGCCGACAATGAAATCGGCCGGGTCATCCAGGCCGTCGAAGACCTCGGCGAGCTCAACAACACCTTGATCATCTATATCAGCGGCGACAACGGCGCGAGCGCCGAAGGCATGCTCAACGGCACGCCGAACGAGTACACCACTTTCAATGGCGTCCCCGTGCCGGTGAAGGCTCAGTATCTTTGGTACCCGTTCTGGGGCTCGGACAAGACGTTCCCGCACTTTGCGGCGCCCTGGGCGTGGGCGATGTGCACCCCGTTCAAATGGGTCAAGCAGGTGCCGTCGCACTTCGGCGGGACGTCCCAGGGCATGGCCATGTCCTGGCCCGGCCACATCAACGACCCGGGCGGCATCCGCCGCCAGTTCCATCACATGATCGACATCGCCCCGTCGATCCTCGAAGCGACAGGCATTCCGCAACCGGACACGGTCAATGGGATCAAGCAGAGCCCGATGGAAGGGGTAAGCTTGGCGTACACGTGGGATAAGGCGAGCGCCAACGCACCGACCCGACACACGACGCAATATTTCGAGATGCTCGGCAATCGCGCCATCGTTCACGATGGATGGATGGCCAACACGACGCCGGTGACGCTCCCGTGGGCACTGAGCAGTGACCCGCCGCCGGACGTAATCACCGGGTACAAGTGGGAGCTTTATAACCTCCAGGAGGATCCCACACAGTTCAACGATCTGGCGGCCAGTATGCCGGATAAGGTCAAGGAGATGCAGGCCCTCTTCGATACCGAGGCGCAGAAGTACAACGTGCTGCCGCTCGATAACACGACGCTCCCGCGCTGGAATACGCCGCGTCCGAGTCTCACGGCAGGGCGAACGATCTTCACGTATTCGGGCGAACTGGCCGGCGTGCCGGACAGCGCTGCGCCAAACATCATAAACAAGTCCTACACCATCACTGCCGAAGTCGAAATTCCCAAGGGCGGTGCGGAAGGCATGATCGTCACCGAAGGCGGACGCTTCGGCGGCTACGGACTCTTCCTGAGCAAGGGTGTGGCGGGCATTCGTTCGGGCAAGCCGGTGTTCCTCTACAACCTGCTTAACCTCAAGCGCACGATTTGGTCAGGGCCCGAATTGGGCGTCGGCAAACATACGATTATCTTCGACTTCAAGTCAGACGGTCCAGGTTTGGGCAAGGGCGGTACGGGCGTGCTCTCCGTGGACGGCAAGGAAGTCGACAAGAAATCCATGGAACACACCACGCCGGTCACGTTCGCGGAAGACGAGTCGTTCGACGTCGGCATGGACACCCGCAGCGGTGTCGCGATGCTGGAGTATCGCTATGATGTTCCGTTCAAGTTCACCGGCAAGATCAACAAGGTGACGTTCAAGCTCGAACCGGAAACCAAGGCCCTAACGGAGCCGAGGGCAGAATTGGCGCCAATGGCAGCGCCGGAACCGGATCCGATTGAAGCACCGAAGGGCACCAAACAAGGAGCCAATGTCGGAAAACAATGAAAAGCGCGTTGACCTTCGCGGCCATCGGCGAGGCAGCTACGGGATGGGCGTTGCTGCTCGTTCCCTCATTCGTCGGGCAGTTGTTGCTGGGCGAGCAACTTACCGGCGTCGCAGTACCCCTAGCGCGCGTGGCTGGCATCGCTCTGATTGCCTTGGGGATCGCTTGCTGGCCAGGTCCGCCGCTCGTCGGCATGCTGAGCTACAGCGTATTTGCCACGCTGTATTTGGCATACCTGGGTTTCGCAGGTAGTTTGACCGGCGTCCTTCTGTGGCCGGTGGTCGTCTTACACGTGATCCTGACTGCGCTCCTCATACGCGACGTTACGCGAACGCGACGCGGCTTGCGCCAAGGAGCAATGTTGACGAGTCTTGCGAGGCACCGACGTGGCTCGGCCGCGCCTACGAAGTGATCGAAAGAGGTCGCCGATCACCGCGGTGCATGAGTCCGGTTGTGGCCGATTGTGTTSCAAAAGTCGAAAGTTGCAGGGCTCAAGATTCTTCGCGAAAACACTAAGCAGCTGATCCGTATGACCTCAATCGCGTTACCGAAGTCGCCTGTGAATTTTGCGTGAGGCCGTGAGGYCCCTCGCATCTTGTACGCGAAAGTCGCGYCCACGGCCCGCAGAATTTTGGTCATCGGCGAAAAWCGACTTTTGCAACAAACGTCGATGACATGTCGGGCACAACTAAAAACAGCCTGTAATCTCAATAGCTTCCGCGAGGTTTTGAGATGCCGTTTCCGCGTTGTCAATCGGCCCTTTAATTGCGGTTTGTTGTCAAGCTACTATTCTTCCTCTCTCCAGTGACACGCCGGTAGCGATTGCTCCGTCGGAGCTGGTCAGGTTGCGGAGACGGAG
>NZ_JBFRFR010000150.1:0-9776 GCF_052114925.1 Bradyrhizobium sp. 2TAF36
GCTCAAGCATCTGCTCCGCAAAGCTGCCGCGCGAACCGTCGACGCGGTCTGCGCCGCAATCGGCCACGCACTCGATGCCTTCACCCCCGAGGAATGCGCCAATTACCTGAAAAATTCAGGCTATCGAACTTAATGCCATCACGCTTTAGTCGCCGCCCGCAACGTTGGGCTCGCTGGCCCATTCATCCTTAAGCGCGGTCACCTTATCCAGGATGTCGCCGAGGCTGTACTCCAAGGATTGGACGTCCCCGCGCGGCATGAGGATATAGGCCAGATCGGTGCTCGGCTTCTGCCCCCAGGTCGATCGCCGCGCGATGATGACCATCTGCTCGATCTGGTGGAGAGCCCAGTCGATGTCGCTCTTGTTCATCATGCCGCTGACGATCTCGTGCGGGGTCCGGTCGTCGGAGGTGTCCGCGAGGGTCCCCGCATCCGTCTCGGCGGCCTTCGCAGGCTCGGCGGCAGCCTCGACAGGATCGAGGTTCGCTCTCAGTTTCTCGATCCGGTCCAAGAGGTCGTGAACGCCGAACAACAGTATCGACGCCTCCTGCTCCGGCAGGAGATAGTGATCGGAATCGTCCTTGCAAAGCCGGAGATTCTGCGCGGCTCGGATTGCGATGTGGCCCATGACCTGAATGTCGGCAAGGCTTCGGTCGATACCTTCGAGGTGCCGTTGATGATCACTCATGCATGCCTCCCGATTTGCTCGGCCAAAAGCTTCTCGGCACCGGCGAGAACGTCCATGAGGTTGTCGGACGTCTCGAAGGCATTGTCCGGCCTGCCAGACGGGGACAACTCTCCCCGTGTCACTCCGTTGATATAGGTCAACAACGTCAGAAGACCTTGCAGGGTTGTCGGGACGGTCTCGGCCAGATCGTCGCGGGCGTCCCATTCGCGGTCGCCGTACTTGTTGGCCTTCTTAGGATCGCGGTCGCCGTTGTTGCGGGCGACCGGCCTGAGGGCTACGTGGAGCTCCCTCATTGCTTTCTTGTGCTTCTCGATCGCGGCGTACACCGGGTCCGTTGTGGTATTGTGCTTCTTAGCTTTGGCCATGGGTTACTCCTTGGCTGGGGTTAGAGCCGGGGCGGAAGTTGCTGCTTCCCCTCGTCTTGCTTTTAGTGTTATACAGAAAGTATGAAGAAGGCAAGCCCTGTTAAACAAAAAGTCATGGGTCGGCCCCGTACGGGCATCACTCCTCTCATGGGATTTCGAGCTGATCCTGCCACCCGAGCAGCCATCGTTAGTTGGGCTGAGAAGCAGTCTGATAAACCGACACTTTCCGAATCCATCCGCCGCCTGGTCGAGCTCGGGCTGAAGGCGAAGTCGAAGTGATCGTGCTAGCGGGCCTAACGGGCTGGCTGTGGATCTGACGGCTCGCCGTGCAAGAAAGCAGAGCGCAGCTAGCGGCTCCCGTCGTGTTGCTGCGATTTAACTAGCTGATCCGGCCATGCCCTGATCTGAAGAAGAAATGACCGACGATCGACCAACCCAAAAAGCGGCGGGGGTCCCAAAGCCCCCGCCCAGCTTCGACCCTCAAATAGCAAAAGACGGTCGCTGGTTTGTCGCCGTGACAACCGGTGTTGGTCCGATTTCCCACATTGGGGACTTTGCGACGGAAGCTGACGCCAAGAACTGGATTTCGACCAACTCGAAATACTGGCCCGGAAAACCGTCATAAAGGCGCGGCCGAGGTGCTGCCCCAGCTTGAGTTTGGGCGGTCCTAAGTCAACGATGTCAATCCACCGCCCGCTCGGGCTATGTGGCGCTTAGGAACCTCTCTGACCCACTAACATTACTGTACTGCTTCAGGCCCTATCCCCGCCCTGAGGCAGCGTCCCAACAGCGGCCTCCGCGTTGCCCTGCGGGGGCCGCTTCCTGCGAGAACCCATGAGTGAGAGCCTGAGAATGACCTTCGCGATAGCCGTGACCGCTGCCGCGGCCACAGGGGCCTTTTTTGCCATTCGGTTCTTCGTCGGGTTTTACGGATAAAGCTCCCGTCGCAGCCCCATTGACCAATCCGTTACGATCGACGCTGACGCTGCCCGCGATATCCAGCGGATAGCTCGGCGTCCGGCTAGCGCCTCTCGTCATGACCAACGACGCCGCCCTCACCCGTCGCCGCTGTGACAATCCGCACGAGGAGACTTGCTACTTCACCGATGTCAGCGTCGGGACCATCGGCCCGCGCGCAGGCGTGCCGATCAATGGGGATGGACAAGCTTCCGCCTTCACCACCACAGCGGACCATACTTGAATCCGTACGCGTACGGCACCGGCCCATGGCATGGATATGACTGAGGGCCGTACGGCTGCACGTACGCGCAGGAGCGAACCTGATAGGGGCGATAGTAGAATCCAACGTAGGACCGATCGATACTTCGGTGGCGCCCAATGTGCCGGCGACGCGGGGTAAAATCGACAGTCCCGCAACATCCTGTTCCTTGACTGACGATTTGTTGCGCTGCGGCCGACGTCGCCGGCGCTGCCATCAGCGCCAATGACATGGAGCTAGCGATGAGCGCTACGCCGATCAAATTTCTCATGAAGAACCTCTCCCCAATACATCGAGACATGCAGCGCTTCGGCAAAGTCGCCAGCCAACAAATTACTAAACTTCGTCGCTCAAGCCAATCTGCAGCGCGCCCTCCAATCAATCGGCCGCGGCCTAAGCGCAGTTCGCGCGCAGTGGAAAATTTCGCGTGCCCTTGATCTCGGGTGATGCGCTGCGTCTGCGGGACCACATTCGACAGCTGGAAGCCGGTGGAGAACTACCCGCATCGCCCACATCTACGCCGAGCAGGCAGGAAAGCTTTAGACCTATGTCCGGCTGATCGGCGCACGGGATGCACTGACTTCTCATTCCGTGCACGGAAGTGTCGTTTGCACAACAGTTCTTCGGTCTATTAAGGGAAATATCCGTTTTGGTTTGCGCGAGAAAAGCCGGGGCCATATACGCCAGCGTGGGGCTGGCTGCATATTTCACTTAGATCTTTTTCACCCCGTTCTTTTTTGACCTGGCGCGGGCCGCAGCGATTGAATTCGCTGTGGCCTTCGCGTCGTCAGAGGACCATTCCTCGATACCGCCGCTCGGCACGACAGCGGGCGAACCTAAGCCGCTGGAGATGCTTGCGCGCCCCCAGGGGGTGAGCGAGCTGCGCCACATTTAGGTCCACGATATCCGGAAAAATCAGAACATTGCTCGATCGAGGAATTTGCATGGCCCGCACTTCAGCAACCAAAAGTTCTGCGAGTTGGACTTCAGAGGACGAAACCAAGATCTTGCAGATGCGCGAGAGTGGAACATCGTTCAGCACAATTGCGGAAGCGCTGGGCCGCAGCCAGGCGTCCGTGGAAGCCCGCTACACGATCATAAAGAAGCGCGGCAGTGCGGACTGCGGGGGCGCGACCTAGGGCGGCGGGGCCGCCGTTTATCTGCTGGTGTGGTGAAAAGCTAAAGGAGCTGCGCGATGCAAACGTGCGCAGAGTAAGGCCTTCCGTGGGGCCGTTTCGTGTACGATGCACATAGAAGAAGGAAGATCGCACTACGACTTTCGCAATGAGCCCGCGTTCTACCACTTGCTGTCGATCCGCGAGTTGATCATGGAGCTTGACGCGTTTGGCGGACCGGTGCCTACGGTGCCGTTAGACGCGGGCCCCTGTATTGGAAGCGGGCGGCGGATGATGAAGAGGCGGTGCTTCGCACCACCAGGAGGGTTTGCCCCAGCCACTCCAGCTTCACGCCCACCCCCCGCAAGTGCGGCAGAGTCGCAAGCTAAGATCGCGATGATGGCCAAGGTAATTTTCCGAAAATCCATAGCGAAGGCCCTAGTTTGGCGTTAAGGGCAACTCATCCGGAAGGCCGCCGTTCCGACATTCCGAGTACGGTCGGCACCCTTGGCGACATGCAAGAGCCAAACGCTCTATTGACCAATCCATTGTGATCGACGGAGCTTGACCCGCAAGTCCCAGCGGCTGGCTCGGCGTCCGGCTAGCGCCTATGCTCCGTCATGACCAACGACGCCGCCCTCACCCGTCGCCGGAGCGACAATACCCACCAGAAGACTTGGCAGATCTATTTCGGCGACGTCCGTGTAGGCACGATCGGCTCCCGCGCTGGAGTGCCGACAGCCGCCGATCAGTGGGGCTGGCCGTGCGGATTTTATCCCGGTCTAGAGCCGGGCCAGCACCGCAACGGAACGGCCGAGACCTTCGAAGCCGCGCGCGAGGAGTTCGAGTCCGCGTGGTCGGAGCTACTGCCGTGCATCCCCGACAGCGCCTTCGCCGAATGGCGCAACGATCGCGACTGGCGCGCCGAAATGAAGGCCAAGCGCGCACGTGGCGAGAAGCTCGACAGCGAGATCAGAAACACGCTGATGCGCTGCGTCTGCGGGACCGTATTCGATAGCTGGAAGCCGGTGGAGAGCTACCCGCATCGCGCCCACATCTACGCCGCGCAAGCAGGAAAGATTTACCGATGAAGCACGCCGAGAGCCGGCTCTACACAGATCCAGAAGCCGCCGCGCGAAAGCTCGTCGAGATCGCCGCGGGCATCGAAGCCGTCCAGGACGGTCGCATTCACATCGAAAAGCTCAACGCGCCTTTTCTGTACAAGCTCGGTGCCACCGGGCCGGAGTTCGGCGTCGGCATCAAGCACGCAGTTGAGAAGGGCTGGCTTGAGTTGCACGAGAGCGGGACCCACGTACGGTTGCTGCCGCCCAGCCAAGATCTGCTGTCGGGCTTCCGCGCATTGGCGCGCTAACCTAGGCGGCGGTCCAATCCCGCGGAGACACTTTGTGAAAATCAAACTTCCCGCGACCGACCTCAAGGTAGCGCAAAACATCGATTGCATTGAGCTCAAAGACGAATCTGGCAAGCACGTCGGCCAATACTTCTTCGGGAAGGGCCACGGACGAACCGTCTTTCTGTTCGGTAAATATAAGGGCACATTCAAGACCCACGCCGAATGCCAGGCTTTCGTCGACGGGGTCCTTGCTGTGATCAATCACGCTCCCTGATCGATAGCGTCATTGCTAACGCTAGCCTGCCAGCTTCCTGCGCGATGGCTGTCGCTAGTTG
Organism: Bradyrhizobium sp. 2TAF36; assembly: GCF_052114925.1. Classification (NCBI taxonomy): domain Bacteria; kingdom Pseudomonadati; phylum Pseudomonadota; class Alphaproteobacteria; order Hyphomicrobiales; family Nitrobacteraceae; genus Bradyrhizobium; species Bradyrhizobium sp. 2TAF36. Next base: position 5,077 of record NZ_JBFRFR010000150.1, read on the forward strand.
GCGCCTGAGCTTGAATGGCAGGTAGAAATCTGGCGATTGAAATCGTCGTTGGGCAACGAGTCTCCTAAGCGTTTGCAAGTCGCCGTGAAGATTGCGAGGGAATTGAAGTGCGCTGTTGGTGCGCTACATGAGAAGCGCTGAGCTTGGGAAAGCCGCCGAATTCCGATATTGTTTTAACGCTCACATTGCGCGATCAGGTGCAGACTATCGTTGTGCGATGGCGGCGGCCCTGCACTTGACCGAGGCCGAGAGCTCGCGGTCCGCCAGCCCCGTCGGCGAGTTTCTCGCCTCGGTCAGCCAAACTGACGGTTAATTTTTTTCCCAAGTGTAACATTGCTGACATTGCCACCAGCGGAGTAGCGATAGGCTAGTTCCGCCGGGGCTGGCTCCATATTTCACGTTTTCATTTTACCCGGCTGGCCGCAGTGGTCCGCCGCTGCGGCCTTTTTATTGGGCGCAGCACATAACTCGTGCTGCGGCGGCGCGTAAGACCCGCGCCGGGAACGCCAAATGGACGGTGACGGAAGCCGCGGTTTGTCTGCCGCGGCTGCGGTGGACGGGGCGCCGACGTTCGGCCAGACTTCGAGCGGGGCAATCCGCATCTCGCGATCATGGGGTACCGAAACAAGCAATGATCAAGGGCTGGGGGCGGCCTTTCGAGGAGCCGATTGTGGTCGAAGGCCGCGAACTGGGAACGCTGATGGATGCCGGCGAGTACATCGCCGCCCTGCCGAAGAAGGAGCACGAGGCGCCGAAGTGGCAAGCGGCGATGGAGGCCTTGATCCTGGTGCCGGAAGGTGGCGGCCCGACGATGTTTGCCCGGATCGGGGTCATGCGGGCATTGAACCGCCACTATATCCCCGAGTTGAATCCGAAGGGGAAAGAACCCCATTGGGGCCGGCTCAAGCTGAAGAGGGATCAATGACCGTCTGGATCTACGACCAGGGCAAAGAGCTTGATGGTGTTCGCGACTGAGGAAGCTGCCAAGGTCTGGCTCGATGAGAACGATCCGGAGGGCGTAGCCTTTGAATACGAGGTGCTGAGCCCGGGATCGATGCCCTAGTGTTTGGAGGGCCCTTGTCGTCGCGCCTTGCGCGCCATCTCCATCCATTCTTCCCCAAGCTTCAGCCACGCCTCCCTGTCCACCTCACGTGTCGCCCTTTCAGCCTCATGCAAGCAATTCTGCGCTTGATGCAGGTATCTGACAAAATCAGCGTCGCCCATCGCGTACAATGCGGGAGCAAAAAGAAAGTGCCAAATGAGAGGCCGCAGGCGCCGCCCGAAGACAGTCCTGCGGCCGATGCCGCGACGTTCCGCACGATCGGCGCGGCACACCCTGTTGGCTAGCACAGGAACCGCAAGGGCGACGAATGTTTGAGTCGTCGCTGGCTCGCCGCCAGAGCTGGCGGAGCGGCCCCGGCCTACCCTCTTATCCCCCGGAGCCGGGGCCGTCTCTCCGTCCTTGCCCCATCGGAGTAGCGTATCCGCGCCTTCGATCGGGCCGGCGGATCGCCTCGACAATTATTTGGGCCTTGGTTCGCGTCCAATTTTCTTCGGAGACAAAGCTCGCTCGATTGCGCGTTCGGCTTCCTCGATTGCAGCACCTTTTGTGGTTGTTTGTCCTCCTATGCGGACATCGCCGATGGTCGCTGACCACTTCCAAACGTGCCTTCCCAACCCCTGAACTACTGTGTAATCGACATCCCGATATTTCACAGCGTGCTCCCCGTGCTCTGCGGCGGATCGCTTCCGGCTTGGTCGGATCTCGAGCGCGCTCGTGCTTCGCTGACTGAGCTGCCCCTTTTTCAATCAACGCATTCCAAGCCCGCCCTATCTAATATAACTGGGAGGTCGGTTTTGTTTCTCGGGGGGCATGCCTGCCGCGACGAAYTGGCGATTGGGGAAGTACGACGGGATGTATCTCGGCCGGCGCAAGGGCGACGACTGGTCTACGCAAGGTCGACCACGGCTTCGACAAGGTCTGAGGCAACTCAGATTGCGAGAATAATCATTGCGACTAAAATGACGTTGAACGCACCCACGACAAGCACGGCAACATCAAAGATACGGGTTAAGCCAATCATGGTGTTCCCCATCCACGTCTGACTGATCAGAAAATGCTCCTGTTCGCGGCGCCAGTCTATGCAGGTTGTGCCAGCTCCTTCACCGTGCAATATCAATTGGTATATTGCTTTGCTAGCAAATGCAACTTACTGTCGGCTCTAGTACAGGTTGCATTAGTAACTTGTGCTTGTGGTAGAGGGCCCGTCAGATTAGCCAGCGCCGGCGGGCCTTCCCTCAGCCCAGTGCTGCACCACCCACACAGGCTAAGTTCCTCGAAGGAACAGCATTTTCGCCGCTCGACGAAATACCGCTGAAACAATGCAGTGTTTTGCTGACGGTACCGGGGCTGGCTGCATATTTCACTTAGATCTCTTTCACCCGGAGATTTTTGACACGGCGCGGGCCGCAGCGATTAAACTTCCGCTGCGGCCTTCGTCTTTTTGAATCGCCCGCGTGAACCGTCGCATACGAAGAGGCCTCCGATTGAGGGGGCCTTAGTTCTTCGAGTTGTCTTGAACGGCTTGTCTGAGCAAGTCGATTTTGATCTCGTTGCCGTCCATGTCGTGGACTGAGACTTGGCCCGGGTAGTCCGCTGTTAGATCGTCAAACAGCTTGACGGCCTGCGTCGGCCCGGGCGTCACCGCGATGAATGAATCCAGTCGGACTTGATAAGGCATCCGATACTTATGCCGCGCCTATTCCGGCGGCTGCAAGCCCGGCGATTTCAGCCACTCGCTCATGTGCGAGCCGGTCTCGGCCTGCCGGGCTCTGCGCAGCAGGGTTTCCCGCTCGATACCTGGAGGTGCCTTGGAGGCGTCCTCCCGCAATCTCTTAGCCTGTTCGGCAAGACGTTCTTCGAGGGAAAAGGCCTGCTTGATACGGCGGCGTTTCATCATGGCGTCCTCGTCGGTGCTCGGGTCCTAGCCGGTGGGTTGGCACTAACGAGACCTATTATGCAGAGGAACGGGGTTTGGTTCCCAGTCAGCTAGGCATAGAGGAACCGCCGGGGCGGACGAATGTTTGAGTCGTCGCTGGCTCGCCGCCAGAGCTGGCGGAGCGGTCCCGGCCTACCCTCTTATCCCCCCAGGAGCCGGGGCCGGCTCTCCGTCCAAGGAGGGCGCGATGAGTTGTTTCGTTTGCGAAGATGTCGGATGGGTCTGCGAGGCTCACCCCGATCATCCGTGGGACGGCACTTGCCCCTGTGGCGGCGCCGGCGCGCCATGCCCACGCTGCAACGTGCCGGTGGAGGGGCTGCCACCTCGGATGCCCGAGGGCTTCAGGACGGTGTTCGACAAGGACGGCTGGCGACATTGAGGTCGCCCGCGCGGCTCGGCACTCCTCGTTTTTCTCGTCGCGGACTTCTTTTCCACCCGCACGCCTTTGGCTTTTTTGCAGCCTTCTTGGCGTTTTTCGGCTTCTTCACGGCCATGAACTCGCCGGACGTCCTGTCGCGCTTGGTATAGCCGGTGGCGCTCGTGGAGATTGAGTACCGGGCGAAGTCGGCCGAGGGAAAGTGCGGCATCCCTTTTTCAGGGGTCTGCGAGAAGATTTAATGTGTTGCCGTCGGCATCAAAAGAAAGGGCCCAGCGTCCGTAGCGCCAGGCCACTAAGTCAGCTGCGTCGCTGCATCGTGACTTGCGGAAGACTATATAAACGCCAAGACTGATGCGGCGTTCTTTCTTCATGCCGGATAGATGCATCGTGGCGCACCCAGCTCTAACTTTTAAATGCACAGCCGGTCTTGCAGTCGGAAAAGCGCGCGAACTAAATCCGCCTCGCTGACGTGGGCAGCATCCGTTGCCGCAATGAGGAAACTTAACGAAGTATTTAGGTTTCACTGATCTGGTCGAAGCTTGTAGCGTTTCTGTAGGTTGCGTTCGGTTGTTCTGACGGCGTACCGAAAGCGGGCGAGATCGGCTCCCTCTCGCGTTTTCACTGCGGCGTTCCTGGTCCGGTATCAGTCAATCGATCGTGCCGATGTGACGTTCCTATACGCGGCAAACCGCTGTGGGGCTGCATGCCCATCCCACCTATTGAGCGTCAGTCAGACGTAGCGCAGATGAGCCCGGATCGCGCTCAAGCGGACGCGCTTGTATTTGGGAATCTAGAACACCGAACGACTTTCGCGCTGGACGACCGGCTCGCGAGACTGCAGATCGCGCAAGAGCTTTCGGACCTGGCCTGCGAAGCGGGAGACAGTCCCTTGGACCAGCCAACCAGCATTGAGACATCTGGAGTCCAGCCAGCAGCAAACCATCCATCGGCGAAGCGGCGAGCTGTGGCTTACTTTCTGTTCGCAGTGCTCATTAGTGTCGCTGCTTTTTGTGGTTGGCTGTCGTCGCGCGTCGGTTGACGGCAGGCTTGGTCTGCTGGCTGGTCTTCCTCGTCCCTCGCGACGCATCGTCAGCAATAGTTCCGGGCGGCCGTTATTCGGTCGGAATTGGACGTCAACGTCCACGACAATTCGATTTCGGCCCGCACCTCGGCCACTGATTATTTCGCGCTCGACGATGATCGAGGATAGCGGCTTCCTCCAGAACAGGAGTGATTTCAGTGAAAGTATGGGCAATAGTACTTGTTGTAAGCTTCGGTTTTGTTGGTGCGCCATTGGCGAACCCGCTGGACTCTCCCAGCAC
>NZ_JBFRFR010000151.1:0-9515 GCF_052114925.1 Bradyrhizobium sp. 2TAF36
TGGAGGCGCCCTTCACCGCAACCGGCCACGTCACGACGTCGAGCACGTCGTCCATCCGCGCGGGCTTCAGAAAGTCCAGATGCATCGAGCGCACCACGAAGGCAAAGCCCGCGCCCTCCGTTTCGACCTGGTCGAACAGCGCCTGCTGCTCGGCGCCCATCAGCCGCAGATGATTGGTGCGCCCGCGCTCCATGTAGCGGAGATAATTGGCGTGATAGACGATGCCGGAAAAATCCGTGTCCTCGTAGTAGACGCGGACCTGCATGTGATGGCGGCCGTCGCGGATCTCGCCGTCGAGATGGGCTGTCACGTCGCGAGCCTCTTCGCTTTTTGCAACCGACCCGTTTTGCGCAAAAACAGCCGGCCGCGCAAGCGCAGGTTATGCCACGGCCGGCGTCCTTCCCAGCGTCACTTCGACGATTTCAGGCGGCACGCCGACGCGGACCGGCATGATGCTGCAGCCGAGGCCGCCGGAGACGATGACGTCGCATTTCAGCCGGAAGTGACCATAGGCGAGCCGCACGCCGTGCTGAGGCGAAACAGCCGGCGACCAGCCGAACAGGCGGACCTGGCCGCCATGGGTATGGCCGGACAGTTGCAGCGCGACGCGCGCGGGTACGAGCGGCGCGATATTGGGCTCATGGGCGAGCAAGATGACCGGCGCATCGTCGGTGACCTTCGCCAGCGTGCCCGCGAGATCGTCGGCGCCAAGCCGGTGCACGCGGCCATAGCGCTTCGCGGGATAGTAGGCGAGCTGATCGCCGAGGCCCGCGAGCCAGAAGGAGCGTCCGTCCTTGGTGAGACGCACGACGTCGTTCTCGTAGACGGGAATACCGGCCGCCTCCAGCGCGCGATGGGCGGCTGTCGGCCCGTGCCCGGCCTGCTGCACGGCCCTGTCCACCCAATAGTCGTGATTGCCCATGACGGCATGGACGCCGAGCGGTGCCTTGAGGCCCGCGAGCACCTTGGCCCATTCGCTCGACGGAATGATGCGCGTGACCTGGTGAACACCCGCGACATAGTCGCCGAGCAACACGATGACATCGGCGTTGAGCGCATTGGTGCGATCGACGATGCCCTCGATCCGCTCCAGCGACATCCAGGGATCGCAGGCATGAATGTCGGTGACGATGGCGATCTTGAGCGGAAAATCCGCCGGCCATTGCCGCGGGGTCGGGTGATAACGGGTGACGCGGAGCCGCAGCGGCTCGACGCCGACGCCATAGGCCGCGGTCGAGACGCCGAGCGCGGACAGGCCGCCGATGGAACGGATGAGATGACGACGCGTGATCATGGAAGCCCGATGGTGATGCAGCTTTGTGATGCGGTCCGATTGGAGCGGAATTGGGGTCCGCTCGTGCAGACGGCCTGCATTTGCGCGCAGACCGTTTGCACAAAGGTTACCGGAAGTTCATGACAACCGACGCACCTTGCATCAACGCAATCAGTCGTCGCTCTCATCCGTGCCGAACAGGCCGAACTGTGCCGCGGCATCGCGCGAGGGCTCGGCGATGCCGAGATGGCGGAAGGCGTGCGAGGTGAGCAGGCGGCCGCGCGGAGTGCGCTGGAGATAGCCGCACTGAATGAGATAAGGCTCGATGATGTCCTCGATCGCATCGCGCGGCTCGGACAAGGCGGCGGCCATCGTCTCGACGCCGACCGGGCCGCCACCATAGTTCTGCGCGATGGTGGTGAGATAGCGGCGGTCCATGGCGTCAAGGCCCGCAGCGTCGACCTCGAGCGCGCTCAGCGCATGATCGGCGATCTTGCGGTCGATCGAGGCGGCATCGGCGGCGGAGGCGAAATCGCGCACGCGGCGCAGCAGGCGGCCGGCGATGCGCGGCGTGCCGCGGGCGCGACGCGCGATCTCGTTGGCACCGTCAGCGCTCATGCCGACATTGAGCACGCGCGCGCCGCGGGTGACGATGCTTTCCAGCTCTTCGATGGTGTAAAAATTGAGCCGGACCGGGATGCCGAAGCGGTCGCGCAAGGGATTGGTGAGGAGGCCGGCGCGCGTGGTAGCGCCGACGAGCGTGAATTTCGACAGCTCGATCTTCACCGAGCGTGCCGCCGGGCCCTCGCCGATGATCAGGTCGAGCTGAAAGTCCTCCATCGCGGGATAGAGCACCTCTTCCACCGCCGGGCTGAGYCGATGGATCTCGTCGATGAAGAGCACGTCGAGCTCTTCGAGGTTGGTGAGGAGTGCGGCGAGATCGCCGGCCTTGGCGATCACCGGACCCGAGGTGGCGCGAAAGCCGACGCCGAGCTCCTTGGCGACGATCTGCGCCAGCGTGGTCTTGCCGAGGCCAGGGGGGCCTACGAACAGCACGTGATCCAGCGCCTCGCCGCGCTTGCGCGCCGCCTCGATGAAGATCGAGAGGTTCTTGCGCGCCTGCTGCTGGCCGACGAAGTCGGACAGCGATTGCGGACGTAGCGCGGTGTCGCCGACGTCATCGGAGCGGCGCTCGGGCGTGACGATGCGTGGGGGAGTGGTCATGCGGGCAGGATAACACGATGCAGCGGTTTCGCGAGCCACCAGCACAGGCTGGCCGGAATGACGGCGACGACGGCGAGCATCGCCGAAAGCTTCAGCGCCTCGGGCGCGGAACGGACACTCGGCACGATCACCGCCGAGGTTTCGGAGGGCACGACGAACATGCCAACCATGACGAAGCCGGCCGCGCCCACGGCCGCGGCGAGCCACGCCATCCAGATCATGTTGAGATCGGCGTAGACCGCCGCCAACGCAAATATCAGGCCGGCGACGACTGCAGGAAGGAACGAGGCGAGAATCGTGACGATGGCCAACAGCACGACCGCGATCGAAACCAGGGCACGCAGTGCTTCCAGTTCGAGGAACACGAGAAACATCTGCAGCACCGCGGCGCCGAGCGCCGTTACCGTCACAGCAATCAACGCGGCGGTCGTCAGCGGCCCGACAATGGAGAAAATCACGACGATACCGGCCACGCGCGAAAGGCGACGAAACAGGGCGGCGACGGGATTGGCGTGGGCCGCGCTCACTTCGACAGCTCCTTCAGGCCTAGCCGGATGAGTTGCGCGGTCTCGGCGCTCTCGCCCGCGCTGCGCGATGCGGATGCAATAGCGGCAGCCGCCTGCGGCTGGCCGTAGCCGAGATTGACCAGCGCAGAGATCGCATCTGCCACCGGGCGCGGCGCGCGCTGGTCGTCGACGGCGCCGGCGAGATGCACGACGGCGGGATCGACATTGGCGAAAGCAGGCGCCTTGTCCTTCAGCTCGGTAACGATGCGCTCGGCAACCTTGGGGCCGACGCCCGGCGTGCGTGCCACCGCGGCCTTATCGCGCAGCGCAATCGCGTTGGCGAGGTCGGAAGGCGCCAGCGTGCCGAGCACGGCAAGCGCGACCTTGGCGCCGACGCCCTGCACGGTCTGAAGCAGGCGAAACCATTCGCGCTCCTGGTCGGTGCGGAAGCCGAACAGTTTTATTTGATCCTCGCGGACATAGGTCTCGATCGACAGCACCGCGGCCTCGCCGGGCGAGGGTAGATGCTGCAGCGTGCGGGCCGAGCAATGCACCTGATAGCCAACGCCGCCGACGTCGAGGAGCACATAATCCTCGCCGTAGGAATCGATCAGGCCTTTGAGCTTGCCGATCATCTCGGGACCTCGGCTACGGCAGGCACTTCTCTCTCGTCATGGCCGGGCTTGACCCGGCCATCCACGCCTTTGACATCGGCGAGAAAGAACGTGGATGCCCGGGACAAGCCCGGGCATGACGCCGGCGATGCATGGCGATCGATCATATCCCCACCACCTTCAGCCTGAGCGCCGTGCTTTGGCGATGATGGGCGTGGGTAATGGCGATGGCGAGCGCGTCGGCGGCGTCCGCTGACGGCGGCTCGGCTTTCGGCAGCAAGATCTTCAGCATCATCGCGATCTGGTGCTTGTCGGCGTGGCCGGCGCCGACCACCGTCTTCTTGACCTGGTTCGGCGCGTATTCGGCGACGGTAATGCCGAACATCGCGGGCGCCAGCATGGCGACGCCGCGGGCCTGGCCGAGCTTCAGCGTCGCGACGCCGTCCTTGTTCACAAAGGTCTGCTCGACCGCGGCTTCCATCGGCTTGTGACCGGACAGGACGGCCGCAAGCCCCTCATGGATTGCGAGCAGCCGGCTCGCCAGCGGCAAATCGTCCGGTGGTTCCACCGAGCCGCAGGCGACGTAGATCAAACGATTGCCCTCGGCCTCGATCACGCCCCAGCCGGTGCGGCGSAGGCCGGGGTCGATGCCGATGATGCGAACGGGGCCACGAATCGGGAGCGCAGTCATGGGCCAGTGATAGCGGCTGGCTGCGGTGGGGGAAACAGAAACAGAACGGAAGTAACAGGGGAAGTGGGGTGTCGCGATTGGGTGCCCGCGATGACGACCACAAGACACGCGGTCATACCCCGCGAAAGCGGGGTATCCAGTACGCCGCGGCTTCTCCGTTTCCCTCTGACGTCTCTGGAATACTGGGTCGCCCGGTCAAGCCGGGCGACGACAGCAGAATCTGGGGCTGGTGGCGACCTCAGCCGCCCATCTTCGCCAACAGCGCGTCCGACACCTCGAAATTGGCGTAGACGTGCTGGACGTCGTCGTGCTCGTTGAGCAGGTCCATCAGCTTCAAAAGCTTCTCGCCGGTCTCGTCGTCGACCGCGACCGTATTCTGCGGCTTCCAGATCAGGGCGGCCTTGCGCGGCTCGCCGAACTTGGCTTCCAGCGCCTTGGCGACGTCGCGATAGCCTTCGGTCGAGGCGTAGATCTCGTGTCCGCCTTCGCTCGATACGACGTCGTCGGCGCCGGCCTCGATCGCGGCATCCAGCACGGCGTCGTCGGAGGCGACGCTGCGGTCGTATTCGATGATGCCGGTGCGGTCGAACATGAAGGAGACCGAGCCGGTTTCGCCGAGATTGCCGCCCGATTTGGTGAAGAAGGAGCGGATGTCGGAGGCGGCGCGGTTGCGGTTGTCGGTCAGCGCCTCGACGATGACGGCGACRCCGCCGGGGCCGTAACCCTCGTAGCGGATCTCGTCATAGTTCTCGCCCTCATTGCCGAGCGCCTTCTTGACGGCGCGCTCGATATTGTCCTTCGGCATGTTCTCCTGGCGCGCCGCGATGATGGCGGCGCGCAGGCGCGGGTTCATGTTGGGGTCGGGCGTGCCCAGCTTGGCCGCGACGGTGATTTCCCGCGCCAGCTTGCCGAACAGCTTCGACTTCTGGGCATCCTGCCGCCCCTTGCGGTGCATGATGTTCTTGAATTGGGAATGTCCGGCCATGCGTGTCTCGTCAGGAATCGTGCGCCAAAGGTGAGCGTGGGAAGCGCGGCCTTATAGGCCGCCAACCCACCGGAATGAAAGAGGCTCTACGACTTTAAGGTAATACCGTAGTGGCCCGTGCCCAAGAGTCGGGCATCAGTCAGGCACCGTTAACCCTGATTTCATTCCGGCTTGCGAAAATAGCAACCGCCCGTTCCCCGACAAGAGTGACCTGATGGCGTTCGCATTGTTCCGGAAGCGTCTGCCCGACTTGTCCGCGCCCGTGGCACCCCCACAGGCCGCGCCGTCGCCGGTCGATCCCGCGCCTGCCCCGTCGGCCGAGGGCGATTCCGCCAGGGAAATCCTGGAACTGCTGGAACTCGAGCTCGGCGCCATGATCCGCCAGCTCGAGCGGGCCGCCAATTCGGTCGCCGGCGGCGCGGAGGCGACCGCGGCAACGCTCGCGGATATTCGCGGGCGCACCGACGCCCTCACCGGCCGCACCAATGCGGCGCAATCGACCGCCTCCACCTTCGCCCACGCCGCCGACAAGTTCACCCAGTCCGCCCAAGGCATCGGCGCGCAGGTGCGCGAGGCCGGCAAGCTCGCCGACGAAGCCAGCGCTGCGGCGCAGGAAGCCCGCGCCAATGTCGACCGCCTGCGCGAATCCTCCGCCGCCATCGGCAATGTCGTCAATCTGATTGCGCAGATTGCGCGGCAGACGACGCTGCTCGCGCTCAACTCGACCATCGAGGCCGCGCGTGCGGGCGCGGCCGGCAAGGGCTTTGCGGTCGTCGCCACCGAAGTGAAGGCGCTCGCGGTGCAGACCCAGGGCGCGACGGAGGAGATCACCAGGAAGATCGACGCGCTTCAGCGCGACGCCGCCGGCTCGGCCGACGCCGTGCACCGCATCGCGCAGGCGATCGAGGCGATCCGCCCCGTGTTCGACACCGTCAACGGCGCGGTCGCCGAGCAGAATGCCACCACCAGCGAGGTCTCCGGCAACGCGGCAAGCGCGTCGCAGTTCATCATCTCGGTCGGCGAGAGCGCCGCCGAGATCGACGCCGCGACCAAGGCGGCCGAGACCCACGGCGAGAACGTCGCCAGCGCCGGCAAGGCCGTCACCACCTTCGCGCGGAAGCTGAAATCGCGCTGCGCGGTGCTGCTGCGCCAGAGCGAGCACGACGACCGTCGCAAGACCGAGCGGCTGCCCTGCCATCTCAAGTTCGAAACCGCGCGCGGCGCGTTGCAGGTCTACGAGATCGCGATGGACGGCGTGCTGATCGGCGGCGCGGAGGCGGCGAAGCTTGCCACGCAGGCCGTCGTCGACGGCACCCTCGAAGGCGTCGGCGCCTGCCGCCTGCGCGTGATCGAGCAGACCAAGGCCGGCGCCCGCGCGCAATTCGTCAGCCCCAATGCCGATCTCAGCGAGAAGATCGAAGACAGGCTCTGGTCGATCCACGAGGAGAACACCGAGTTCGTCACCCGCGCCATGGAAGCCGGCACCGCGCTGACCCGGATTTTCGAGCAGGCGGTTGCACGCGGCGAGGTCAGGATCGACGACCTCTTCGACACCGATTATGCGGAGATCGCCGGCACCAATCCGCAGCAATACCGCACGAAATATCTGGACTGGGCCGACCGCGCGCTGCCGCCGTTCCAGGAAGCCTTTCTCGCCAAGGAACCGCGCATGGCGTTCTGCGCCATGGTCGACCGCAACGGCTTCCTGCCGGTGCACAACAAGATCTATTCGCATCCGCAGCGGCCGGGCGACACCGCCTGGAACACCGCCAACAGCCGCAACCGGCGGATCTTCAACGATCCGGCGGGGCTCGCCGCCGCAAGCAACCTGCGCTCGTACCTGGTCCAGAGCTATGCCCGCGACATGGGCAACGGCAACACCGTGATGATGCGCGAGATCGACGTCCCGATCCGCGTGCAGGGCCGGCACTGGGGCGGATTCCGCACGGCTTACAAGCTGTAGTGCACGCTCAGGCAAGACGCCGGCCGCGAATCATCCTTTAAGGCTGGAATTGGAATGGGAATGCCGCGGAGAGCCGGCGCACGGCTCTGACTGGAGGACTCTCAAAACATGTCCGTCGCACAACTGGCAGTCCTGGACACCGGCTCCAACCGGACACTTGCCGAACGTCTGATCGACCAGCTCGCCGACCGCATCGGCGGCCTCGGCGTCGAGCTCGCCGACATCGCCGGTAACGTCCAGGAAGTCGCAAACCGCGTCGCGAACCAGTCCGAACGGTTCCATCACCTCCAGGAGACGGCCGAGACCATGGTCTCGGCCAATCACGATATCGCCAACGCATCGCAGGCGGTGCAATCGACCGCATCGGCGGCGGTCGGCGAGATCGCGCAGTCGCGCGGCGCGGTCGACACCGCAGTCAGCCACATCTCCGAGCTCGTCGCAGCCGTGGAGCGGATCGAGGCGCGCCTGAGCGCGGTCGGCTCGGCGCTGGCGCAGGTGGCAAAAGTGTCCGGCTCGATCGAGGCGATCGCGAAGCAGACCAATTTGCTCGCGCTCAACGCCACCATCGAAGCGGCCCGCGCCGGTAATGCCGGCCGCGGTTTTGCAGTGGTGGCAAGCGAGGTCAAGAATCTCGCGGAGGCTACCCGTGCGGCCACGCATCAGATCTCCGACACCGTGCGCGATCTCGACGGCCAGATCGAAGGCCTGATCGGCGAGAGCAGCGACGCCTCGCAACGCGCCAAGACTGCCGGCGAAGGCGCCCAGCAGATCTCCGGCATCATCTCGCGGGTCCAGCAGGGTTTTGCCTCGGTGGAAGCGGAGATCGACAGCGTCACGCGCGCCGCGACCTCCAATCTCGGCCATTGCGACACGGTCATCAGCGAGCTCAACGAGCTCGCCAAGGGCGTCGACCTGTCCTCGCGCGATCTCAAGAACGCCGATCAGCGCGTGACAAAACTGCTCGACACCTCCGAAGCGCTGATCGCAATGATCGCCGACAGCGGCGTGGAGACATCGGATGCGCCGCTGATCCGCGTCGTCGTCGAGACCGCAAAGCGGATCTCGGACGAGTTCGAGGCCGCAATCGACCGCGGCGAGATCACGCTCGACCAGCTCATGGACGAGAACTACCGGGAAATCCCCGGCACCGATCCCAAGCAATACAAGACCAACTACGTCGACTTCACCGACCGCGCGCTGCCCGCCATCCAGGACCCGATCCAGAAGTCAGACCCCCGCATCGTGTTCTGCGTCGCCTGGGCCAAGGGCGGCTATCTGCCGACCCACAACCCTAACTACCGCCTACCGCAGGGCAAGGATCCCGTCTGGAACAACGCCAATTGCCGCAACCGCCGCCTGTTCAGCGACCGCGCGGTGAGGAAAGTCGCGGCCAACACAAAACCGTTCCTGCTCCAGACCTATCGCCGCGACATGGGCGGCGGACAGTTCGTGCTGATGAAGGACCTGTCCTCGCCGATCGTGATCCGCGGCAAGCACTGGGGCGCCTTCCGGATGGGTTTTCGGCAGAGCTGACGCCCGCCGCGACGGCCGCGCCTGGCGTCCCTGAATCAAAAATCTGGAAAACAACCCCATGCACAGTAGGCGGGGCGTTGGGGAATCAATGGCTTGGATGCCTGATGAAGAGACTCACCTAGTGCGCCGACGAAGGTGCGTTCCCTCCCCCCTTGCGGGGGAGGGCTAGGGAGAGGGGTAGCTCAGGAAAAGGTACCGGTTTTTGGCGAGGCATCGGGCCTGCGTGTGAGCGACTCGAAAGAGTCCCCGTGTAGCACCCCTCTCCCTGCCCCTCCCCCGCAAGGGGGGAGGGAACGGAGAGAGCTGTGCCTTGCCGTCCGCCGAGCCTGATCGGACTTCAACTCATCACGCTGCACGCGTTGAATGTAGCCATTGCTCCGTCGGGCAAATAGGCGCATAATGCCATTATTCCGAAATTTTCACTCTCCCCTTCGCTTCTCCCCTTGTGGGAGAAGGTGGCGCGAAGCGCTGGATGAGGGGTCTCTATCGGCGGGCAAAGCTGCTTCGGAATGAGAGGATCATACGCGGAGACAGACCCCTCACCCGAGTGAGTCTGCGTCTACCGGTGTCGCTGCCCTCTCCCACAAGGGGCCTGTTGCGTTATCGGCTCTTGAGGCTGAAGACGTCAGGAGCGAGTGCCCTGGTCCCGGCAATTGCCTGGCAAGATCTGTAGTTGTCGCCCTGAGCGGGCAGCTCACGCGGCGATCGTGGCCCACCGCCTCATGT
>NZ_JBFRFR010000152.1:0-9505 GCF_052114925.1 Bradyrhizobium sp. 2TAF36
CGAGGCCTGTCCGCTAATGAGAACGCACGCGCGCTGATATCCATGATGGCCCGGAGCAAATGCTCCAATCAAAGGCCGGATACATTGATGCAAGACCACTCACCACCTGATCGACGAACCTCTTGCTACGCACGGCCGGACCATACATTTGGGTCAACAGCGTCGGGTGCGCACGGCCGAGCCGCTTCCGCTCTGCCCACAAAACCGGTACTACCCGCGAGCCAGCCGGGACTTCGCGTACGGGCCGAGATCGGACAGCTGAGATGATCCATCGTTAGCGGGCATCACTTAGATGACGCCGAGCCCATTAGCATCCGGCGTCCGCGTTGGCTTCTGCAAGCACCCGGTCGCGCAAGACCATGGGAGAACGTTCGCCGCGCCGGGCAAACGCGATGACTCTCGCCGCGATGGTCTCGCGAGCCCGCGCGTCGCCACTGATGTGAAGGGAGTTGCAGGCTTCCTCACACGCCAGGGACATCGCCTCAATATCGTTGGGCTCGAATACGCCGTCCAATACGAACGGAAGGATGACACCCATAATTCAGCTCCTCTGTTTATGGGACGCCTCTTGGTTCGACATCTCCATTAACGAGGGAGTCTGGGCGCATTGGGAGCGGGAGTCTGACCTTTATTGCTCACTCGCCGGCCGGGCACGTGCCAGTTACTCCGCGACCAGCACTTGTTCGGGGGTTTTCCCGATGTTCGGTTTGCCCTAGAATATAAACTCGCGAGAATTAAAGGCAGGAAGCGGTGGCCAAGGAAAAGGAAGAAGCAGCCCTTCGACGTCCAGGTGTTCCTCAACACCGTGGCCGGGGGGAGGACTGTTTCGAACTATCGGAAGAATCGGAAGGTCTTCTCCCAAGGAGACCCAGGTGATGCCGTCTTCTACATTCAGGAGGGCAAGGTCAAGGTCTGCGTCGTCTCCGTGCAGGGCAAGGAGGCGGTCGTCGCGCTCCACGGAAATGGGGACTTCTTTGGTGAGAGCTGCCTAAATGGGCATCCGCTGCGGGTGGCGACGGTCGTGACGGTGACGGAATGCGTCATTATGCGGCTCGAAAAGGCAGCTATCGTGCGTGCGCTCCGCGAGGAGCCGAAGTTCTCCGAGATGTTCATGGCTTACCTGTTGTCTAGGAACGCCCGAGTCGAGGAGGACTTGGTCGACCAACTGTTTAATTCCAGTGAGAAGCGTTTGGCGAGGGTGCTCCTCCTGATGGCGAACTTCGGCAAGGAGAGTAAGCCCGAGCGGGWCATAGCGAAGGTAAGCCAGGAGACACTCGCGGAGATGGTCGGGACCACGAGGTCGCGCGTTAGTATGTTCATGAACAAGTTCCGCAGGCTTGGGTTCATCAAATACAACGGAACGCTGGAGGTCCATAATTCCCTGCTAAACGTGGTGCTGCACGACAGTCCTCACCTCAGGAAGAGTGCCGAAAGGGAAGAATGAATTTGGGGAATCCGGTCAGTAGTGGCCAGCACGGTCCTAGTTCAACTTGACCGCTGCGATTGTCCCGAGACTATCTCTGTGATGACGGCTGCGTTCGGCAGGGTCTCTCAATCCGTCACGTATCAGATGAACGGCAACGATGATGTCAAAAAGACGCTCGCTTTGATATCGTCCCATGACCGCTTCGGGTCATAGGCGACATCGGACGCCGATCACCCTACGTCCGCAACCAAGAGCGGACATCGTGGCAATTTAATCGCAAGCCAAACCGGCGAGGGACTTCATTCCTATAAGCATCGCGGAAAATTTTCCGCCGGTTTGCAATCGCCTCGGCCGTGTAGCGCCCATGCTTGTACGCGTGTTGATTGCCTTTCGGTGCGCCCGGTGACGATCCGCCGTGCATCCGGCACCTACCGTTTGCCATTCCCGGCGACTGGCACGACTTCCCGCTTCGCGTTCTCGCTCCGCAACGTTTCGCCCGCTGCATATCCAAGAGCATGGGGTTGATTCTCCGATTTGGTTAGCACCCCACCCCCTCCACGTTGCCGACAATCGCTTGCCCGCCGCTGTGCGTTGTTGGTGCCATCAGCCGACATCTGTGTCCAGACCGCGGTCCAGCGCGGCGGCCTTCGCGTGCGGATGCGGGCGATGCCGTTTACGAATGTTCGGATGACATCGTCTAACTGAAGGTGTTGGCTACCTGGACACGTCTTAGCCTGCGGCGGGGATTTGCCCCGTGTCCGCGACGGAAATTATTCGCTTTTCCGTCGCTGGAACCAAAATCCCGCCGCCCTATTGTTCCCTTAAACAATGGAGGAACATCATGATTTCCAAATGTCTTGCAATAGCAATCCTGGCTACCGCATCGATGAGCGGCGCGGCGTCGGCGCAAACAGCCACAAACCAAGTGGCTTCGACTACCAGTGCTACCACACACAAGGTGGGTGAATGGCGCGCGTCTAAGCTCGCCAACGTCGATGTATACAATGAAGCAAACGAGAAGATCGGCAACATCCACGACGTGATTGTGGATAGGTCAGGCAAGGTGGCCAATGTCATTCTGGGTGTGGGCGGTGTTCTTGGCCTGGGCGAGCACTACGTGGCGGTCGCCTTCGATAAGCTGAAGTGGGTTGACCAGCCGGTGACCTCGACAACTGCGTCGACAACGTCCGCACCGCCGAATGCTCCTGCACCGACTTCCGCTCCAGACAGTGCCACGCGAACCACCACCGGTGCTGCAACTACCACCACGACCACCACCACCACCAGCGCTAGTAAAAGTTGGTATCCCGATCACGCCGTGCTTAGCGCCAGCAAGGATGAATTGAAGGCCATGCCGGAGTTTAAGTACTAGCTCTCGACGTACGATCCAAAAGCCGCCCCCAACGGGGCGGTCTTTTGTTTGAATGGCCAGATCGATGACGCGGGATTCTCCGTTGCGTGGAAAGGCCACCCTCTAGCTTACTGATCCAGCTCTCTCAAAATGCGGTGGGCCACGTGCGTTCTTGGGATGCGCGGAAGGCCTCAAGCAGCTTACGAGCCTTCATCGTATCGTGGCCATCTCGGTCCAAAGTGGCAACACGCTGCTCCCGTTCGGCAATGTGGCGCTCACCCTGCGCTACATGTCTTTCGGCTTGTTCCAAAGGACGTAGTTGCATGTCGGGGCGAGGATGATTGCGCCGGGCTTGCAGCCGCCGAAGTAAGGCCCACGATCGAGCAGCCCCACATCAATCCGTACTCAGTCCACGCGCGCATCTGCCTTGGCGTTGCAGCCTTTGGCGCCGCACTGTTTGTTGCGGCGCTGTTCATGGGCATGCGGTAGGGCCGGCTGCGCCAGCTTGGACAAGCGGCGCGGCCGTAGAAGTAAAGCCAGGAAGAGACTGGCTTACTTCATGTTACCTGGCGCCACCTTCGTGYCGCCTTGGTCGCTGCCGGGACCAGAGCCGCCCTGGCCGGATGCATCGGGTTTCACCATTCCGCCCTTGGCCATGCCGTCTTTGCTCATGCCGGTGGTGCCTTTGGTCATCGAACCTTTGTCCGTATTGTGCATGCCGGGCTTCTGCATGTTGTCGGACTGCGGAGCGGGCCTGGAATTCTAAGCGAAGGCGGTACCGCACATAAGGCCGAGGGCGGCGGTAGCGATAATGATCTTCTTCATCGAACACTCCTGTTTGGATTCGTGCAGGGCCAACGGGAGCCGCAGGAGCCACGTTCCTAAACCGTCCGTTCAGAAGGAAAGAAAATCTAGCAGGGATTTCTGAAAGCCGCTTTCGTGTTTCGACAACCAGCCGCGCTCGATCGCGTGCTTGAGCCCGGCGCCGAACTCGGTGCTGCTCCCTTTCAGCTTGAACAGGCGCGTTGATCCGCTCGATGTAGATGCGGCCGTCCTGACCGGTTCGAACGCTGGCGGCGAGCTCGACGAACTTGCGAGCGGGCCCGGGCATGTTGCGGCCTCGGTGAGAGTAGCTTCCTTGGGCGACAGCCCCGGTGATGTAGTTAGCGGCATCGCGAAGTGTGACGAGCACCGTGCCGTTCGGTAGCACAACGATTTCGTGAAACTTGGCGAACTAGGCGCCTTCGGCCAACGTCACAGTTGGAACGTCGGCGCTTCCTCTAACGAGCCGCGAAGGCAATACGGAGAACCTTGAAGCCCTTAACATCAGGGAACGCCTCGGCCGCGTCCGGGGAAACCAGTTTCACTACTGCGGCTTGTACATCTCCGTTGATAAGTCGATCGAGCGGACTGATGTCGCTTACTGAAAGCTGGACCTCCGTAGCACCCGCGGCCGCCAATGCGACAAGGATGTCCTCTTCGATCGCTGCCTGCGACTTATCGATAGCGACATTCAGGCCGTTGAGCGCGGAGGCTGATTTTACGTCCGGACGGGAAAGCAGGAGAGCGACCAGCGGCGAGGAAGCGTCACCACCCTTGGTCTCATCCGGCGCCTCCGGAGTACCGCTATTCGTCATTTGCACCGCGACCGCTAGCGCTGCCATGACCAATTCCTGGGGGGATTTCTCTCTTTGTGAGTCGGTGCTCTCCATAGCCGCCGCCTTCTCGGTCTCTAAAACAGGCAGTTCCTTTGGTTCCGTCGTGATCGAGCTCGGAGCCTCAGGGATCTCCGAATTGAGGGGGGGAGTGCCGGGGGCTGGCCTCAGCTTAGGCCGCGGCTCAGGCGTCGCCGGAAGTGCGGCCTGAACATTGCCGGTCTTCTTCTTCGGAGGCAGGACATCGGCGGATGTCGGCTCCGCACGCTTAGAAATGCGTATGTGGGGGACTTCCCTCGATGCTTTGGCACCAGATGTGCTGGCAGCTCTCGTGGCAGCAACCTGGTTTCTCTGAAGCGTCCGCCGACTCCACGCCATGTATGACTGGCAAGGAAGGTTGCACGGCAACCCATCGATGTAGACGGTGCTGGGAGAGTCCAGCGGGTTCGCCAATGACGCACCAACGAAACCGAAGCTTACAACAAGTACTATTGCCCATACTTTCACTGAAATCACTCCTGTGTGGAAGTCGCTATTCTCGATCACCGTCGAGCGCGAAATAATCAGTGGCCGAGGTGCGGGCCGAAATCGAAATGTCGTGGACGTTGACGTCCAATTCCGACCGAATAACGGCCGGCCGGAACTCGCGAGAGCGTGACAGGCGATTCCGTTCCGCCGGGCGTAAGGCGAGCTGCCGGGGCGGTTGGGTTTCTGCCACTCGGCCCATTAAAACTATAGGGTCTGCCGAGGCCCTGACGACATTCGGGCTGGGTGGGGTGTCTGGAGGCCATCAACCCAACTAGACCTGAAGCAGGCTGTAAAGCGCCAGCTTCATTTCCTCACCTTCAGCCCGATCTCGACTAGGCGGCGGATCGCCTCGAGACGGCCTGGCAGGTCCTCTTGCTTGTGGCGCCAATTGTCCAGGTCTTTGAGGAATTCCGCGGGATATTCCGCCGCGACAAACCGGGGGATTTTGGTCGATTTATCGGGACATAGGAGCGCCCGCTACCCAAAGATTTCTTATGAGGTCCAGGTAGATCGGAAGCGCGGCAAGAGCAGCGCGGAGAATCTAAGGGTTGGCTAGCTAGCGATCATCGCCCGCCGGTTAACGCTGGCGGCCCTAGCACTCCCGGCGCTCTAATCCGCAATTGGATCGGCAGCCGGGAGCATTGGGGCTGGAATTGACATGCCGTGCCATGTCCCATTGGACCCGGGTCACAGATCACGCGGCTCACTCTAGCAAGCCCACCACGTCGTACTCGAAGGCCACGGCCTCCGGATCGTTTTCATCGAGCGAAACCCTTCCTCAGTCGCGAACACCATCAGCTCTTTGCCCTGGTCGTAGATCCAGACGGTCATTGATCCCTCTTCAGCTTGCGCCGGCCCCAATGGGGCTCCTTTCCCTTCGGGTTAAACTCCAGGACGTGGTGGCGGTTCATTGCCCGCATGACCTCGATGCGGGCAAACATCGTCGGGCCGCCACTTTCCGTCACCAGGATCAAGGCTTCCATCGCCGCTTGCCACTCCGGTACGGCGTGCTCTTTCTTCGGCAGCGTGGCGATGTACTCGCCGGCGTCGAGCAGCGTCGCCAGCCAGGTCATGGACAAAGGCTGTGGAGGCGTGCGGCATGCAGCGACGTCAACATCATGCCGGGTCTTGCAGACTGATCGTCGGCGAGAGGCCTTCCGGGCTCCCGCGGACCGTCGCTGAGGCAACGCGGGCGCGGATGATCGCGCGTCAGTTGAAGAGTTGTCGAAGAATGTCATTCTAGCGCGCCGTAATCGCTTTGGGCTCGAAACGCGGTAGTAATCCGAAGCAACTCGATCGCATCGATGTCGTCCGGGTGACACGCTTTGCACTTAATCCAGTGCAGTAATCGAGAAAGATCGAACGGCGCGGCGGATGTACCCAGCCGGATGATCTTGAATGGCCCCGACGTGTGATGCGTCGGGGCCATTATTTTGGGCATATTGATCGTGGATGTCGGCTTTCGGACCCGGAGCCGAAATCATATGCTCGGTCCGAGCCTTTCCGGAGGTGACCCATAGCGGGCATTTGGTCGCGTAATTAAGTATTCGGGCCGATCTCCGGGGTGCTAAACTTGCGTCAGACGATCATCTTTCTTTACGCCGGTGCGGCCATGAGGCGGCGGGCTTTTCTCACTGTCATGTGTGGTGCGGTGGCATGGCCGCTCGCTGCGGCGGCACAGCAGAGCACCAACAGCAAGCGTCTTGCTATCTTCAGTCCAGCGCACCTAAGCGCGCACTTGCACGAGCATAGCGACAGTAAATTTTCCCGAGGTTCCTTCTTCGCCGAGCTTCGGCGGTTGGGGTGGATCGAGGGACAAAACCTCAAGGTCGAAAGTTACGGCCGAGAGCAGAACACGTCCGATCCCGAAGCAATGGCGACGGAAATCGTTCGGAGCAACCCGGATGTCATCTTCGTCGTTGCCCTTTACGCGGTCATCTTCAAAAAGCTGACATCGCGTATTCCGATCGTAGGGATCACTGGCGACCCCATCAGGCAAGGGCTCGCCGAAAGTCTGGCTCACCCGGGCGGCAATTTCACGGGAGTGACTGTCGACGCCGGTCCATCCATTTATGGAAAACGGATCGCACTATTGCGCGAGATGGTTCCGACGATGTCGAAACTTGGCTGTCTGGCTCTTCGATCGCAATGGGATCAGCCGAACGCAGGCGCTTTCCGCACAGCGGCCGAAACGGCAGGCCTCCCTCTCGCGGTGTCTTTGCTAGAAATCGGTACCAGCGAAGCAGGCTATCGGGCGGCGGTCGAGAGCATGTCCCGCGACGGTGCAGATGCGGTCATGGTCCTCGAGTCGCCTCAGGTTTTTCAAAACAGCACTTTGATCGCTAAGCTGCTCGGCGATGCGAAGCTTCCGGCAATTTTCGCGTTTACCGAAGCCGTCGAGGCCGGCGGCTTAATGGCCTATTCCTTCGATCTGATCGAATTGTTTAAGCGTGTCGCCAACAACATCGACGCAATTCTCCGAGGAGCAAAGCCCGGCGACATCCCGATCTATCAGGTAACCAAATTCGAGTTGTCCCTCAACCTCAAGACAGCCAAGCAACTGGGGCTTTCCGTACCTCCTACGCTCGTCGCGCTTGCCGATAAGGTCATTGAGTAGATAAGCAAAGGTGCGGTTATGGCCCGAAGGCGAAGATGGTCAAAAGCCGCATAAGGTCCGCCGTGTAGGGCGGACCGGACTTCGGCGCCGCCCCCGACCAGCTCTTTTGCTCCGAAGGAAACATCGCTTGCTCAGTCACGCAGTTCGCGTTTGATCCGGTCGAACCTCCGGCGACGCCGGCATTCGCACACTCTACCGGGGACATGATGGACGCTCCCTAAAGGCATGCTAACCTGTCTGTCGTGACCTGACAGAGCATGGGCAACGGAGGTTCATTATGCCCGCCTATTTTATTGTCCAAAACACGATCATGGATGAAGCGCAGTATCAGAAATACGTCCAAGCCGTCGTGCCGTTCATTGCCAGCTTCGGCGGAAAGCTCGTCGCCAGACGTGCGAAAGTGGAGGTTCTGGAAGGCGAGCATGATCAACGGCCAGTGGTGATGTTCGAATTCCCCGACATGGAGGCGATCCACGCGTTCTGGAATTCGCCGGATTACATTCCGATCAAGAAGCTACGCGAGGGGATAGCCACCATGAACATTTGGGCTTTTCCGGGCGCGTGATCCGGCTCACGACATACTGCCGAGGTACAGCGCTAGTCTTCGAGGATCAGCGCACCGAGCCCGAAGAACGTGACGCCACCCACCCAGAGCATTTCGAACGCGGCCTCGATAGCTGAGGTCTCGATCGGCGCGTCGCGGGTGTAGGACACGACGATAAAGATCAAGTTTAGAGCCAAGCCGACCGAGCCACATGCGAAGAAGAGCAACTTAAAGAGGCGTTTCATGATCCTCATCCGTACTAGAGGAACCGCCTTGGGGCGCTTAGGCGCTTAATTGCGTGCCGTAGCCAAGCTCACGCCCGCGAACAGGACGGTCGAAAGCCTCGCTGACGACGAGCGTGTACAGGATCGCTTAGCGGCGCGCGCATCCAAACACCGCAAGGCTCGAAAGCGCGGTGAGGAAGTATTGCCGGTGCCGTTTGTTCAGACTTAGCTCGTCCGTACCTTGGCATCCCGCAAGCGCCGAACGTAGTAGCCTTGTCTCTCAACGGCCAACTTAATCTCGTCGCTGACCTTAGAAACTCTTTTCTTGCTCTTCCGCCATTTGCTCGATGAACCAAATGCCGGGATCGGAGAGCCTTTGCTTAAGACGAGAAAATCACGTTTGTGATTGAAATAGATTTCAAACATCTTTACCCCCGACCGACTAGCTTAATGTCTCGGACGTCTGCACGGCAATTGATGTGCAGCGCGGTAAATTTGCCGCCGAACTTCAAATCTAGACGCGATCCGACGCAACCCCGCCCCCCTGTGAACAGCGGGGATGATGCTGCACAATTAATTCTCCAGCAACAATTTATGCTTGTATGTTGTTCGTATGTCACGCTCACACACCGGCTCGCTTCTTGATCAATACGAATTAGCGATCGACGAGATCGTCGCCGCTTGTGACGGTGACGTGCGCGGCGCGCTTAGGGCATTGATGCTTGTCAACGAGCAGCTAGAGCAACGATTGGAGCGGATAAGCGCTCAATTGGATGATCAGTCAGAGGTCCATCAGCCAAGGGAATTCGTGACTGGCCGCCGTGGCTCGCTCCACTGACGTAGGTTGCCAAGGCAGCTGTCGAAGTGCGCAGAGTACCGGCGGCGTCGAAGCCCGATTAAAGTATTGGATCGGGCTCCCGCACGGCTTGTTAGGTGATCAGGCGAAGAGCCGCAATCCGGTCTCCGCTTGCGTCGTTGGGGTCTGCTTGCCAACGATGCGCCGCAGCTCGACCGCGACGCCCTCCAGCACCGCGCGCTTCTCCTTCATCCGCTTGGAATGGTTGTAGACCTTGCCGGTGACGGTCGGCACGACGACCTCGGCCTTCTTGCTCGCGGCGTGGTCGAGACATTTCGCGATCCACGCATCATCGAAGCCGAGG
>NZ_JBFRFR010000153.1:0-9301 GCF_052114925.1 Bradyrhizobium sp. 2TAF36
CCGTCAGGGAATCACGAATCGCCCAAAAGCAAAATCCTAAAACGCAAGAAAGCGAGGTCCAACACCCCGCTTTCCTGCAAAATCGAATACTACATCAAGACAAATTCTGCTTATTTCTCAGATCAATCCGCATTCTTCACGGACGACTTTGTAATAATTCGTTACTTGCGTTCTAATAAGTGGTGGCCAGCCGCAACTTGCGCCGGGGCGGGCCTCGGCGGCGCAGGCTTGATAGTTGTCAGGCAATGACTGGCCGCCGAACTGATTTAGCTAGCCAACTAGCTGACTAGCCTCAAGCCTCACGCGCTCCCGCTCGACATTCTCAGCGGACATGCCTGCGCGCATCGCGTAGTCCAAGCAGACACGAACCCGCTCGCGACTGTAGGGTGACTTCATCTCATGAATCGCCTGGCCGACCGCTAAAACCAGGTCAAGTACCTGTTCGCGAATCCTCTCGATCAACCCCGCAACGTCGCCTTTGGCGCCTGCTGAGCCGTCGTAAAATCCAGCGCATGTCTCGTAAAACCGGACCATTTCGGCGACGTTGTTCGGCTCCGGTTCGCCAAGGGCCTCCATCAAATAATATGCAGTATCGCGCCGTCCGTCCTTGCGGACCGTTGCAGCCTTGATGAAGCCGCCCAACAAAGCCCAGCGTTTCTCCACCGTTTACGGAGACCAAATCGCCCAAGCGCGGCGTTTCACTGTTCGTATATGCCATAGAACCCAACCATATGTAGCGGAATCGCTACACTGTGACCATAAACCCCGATATTGCTACGTCAAGACGTTTTCGCTACTGCGTAGCGGTTCCGCACACTACGTTGGGGGTATCAGTGATTTCCGCTTTGCAATCCCGGATGGCTCGCGCAGCGCTCAATCTTGGCGTTCGCGAGGTCGCTGAGGCCGCCGGTGTGTCCACCAACACCATCACCCGGCTTGAACGCGGCGAGGAATTGTTGCCGAGAACGGTGGCCGATATCCGCGCCGCGTTCGAGGCCGCTGGAGTCATCTTCCTCGCAGACGGCCAATCGATCGATGGTGGACCGGGTGTGAGGCTGGCGAAACCGAAGGCCTAGCTGCGCACCGCCCGTCTATTGGCTGGCAAAGCCCACCGCGCCTCGCATCACTTCGATTTAACTAGCCGAACCGGGCCTGCGAGGCGATGTTACGCGATCATCACCCCTTATGCCGGACATCGCAATCACCGACGAGTGCCGCGCCCCGAGGACGAAATGACCCACCCACGAACCGATAAAGTCGCGCGGGACCTAGAGGCATTCCCCTATTTTGAACCCCATATCACAAAGAGCGGTCGCTGGTTCGTTTCGGTAAAGACCGGAAACGGTCCAGATTCCAACATTGGGGACTTTGCGACGGAGGYCGAGGCCAACGACTGGATTTCGACAAGGTCGAAATATTGGCCAGGCAAACCGGATGCGGAATAAACGATCTAAACCGGGCGGCGCTTTGCGTCGCGCTGGGCGGCTGTGCAGCCGCGCCGAAAATGGGTTGGGTGCGCGTCGACGGACAGTCCGCTCGCGAAAATCCGGTTCTCACAACGCAGTTCGAGGTGGACAGGACCTCATGTCTTGGCGAGCGCAACAAGGCGGCCCTTTCCGGGGTCACCGTCGCTGTCGGTGGATTGGCGGGAGCCATAGCAGCCCAAGAGCGAACTAACGCCGCCGACACTGTCGGCCAGGGTTGCATGGCGGAAAAGGGCTATCTCCTCGTCAAAGAGGAAGAGGCCGACGCCAAGCGCGCGGAGTTGGCAAGGGTTGCTGAACTGAAGAAGCAGCAGGAGGCCGCGGCACTAGCGCCCGCCCCTAAGCCAAAGAAGCCATCCGCTGCAACGAAACCGCCGAGCTAGGATAAGGCACCCAGCTCGGCCACGCTGCAGGCCTCGCTGCCTTGCGCGTCAAGATACCCTAACGCCGAGAGCTGATTCGCATTTCACCGTCAAAGGCACAGGAACCATCCTGCGGGGCAGAGATTGATCTCTTGCTTCAGGTTCCCCGGCCTGAGGCGTCTCAACAGCGGCCTCCGCGTTGCCCCCGCGGGGGCCGTCTTGTATGCGAGATCCCATGGRCGAGAGCTTGAGAGTGATGCTTGCGATCGGCGCGACAGCGACCGTCGCCGCTGGGGCGTTCTTTGCCATCCGTTTTATCGTGGGGTTTTACGGCTAGACGTTAGGTCTCTTCGATAGCTGCTTATGCAGCGCATCCAGCTTAGACGTCTCGCCAGGCTCGCTATCGACAACCCATGATGCCCCAGACCGCTTCACCGAAAACGCCCCGTGGGGGAAGCTGGGTGTTTCCTTCCGCCCAACGCGACACAGCTTTCGCATCTCCGCGATGGCCTGAAACGACGTGAAATCTTTCCCCGGCAATACGTTCTACGGCCAACCGCCCGCGCTCAGCCTCGCGCCTCAGGCTACTCGCTGTCATCCCTCCATCGGGGAAAGCAAGCTTGGCAATCACCGAAAGGCGGCGCGGTGTATCGTCGGTCCAGTCGATCGAATCGGCCATGAGCCGAATTTGGCACGGCAAAGATGGCGGGTGGATGGAGATACGAATGAACGAAGGCGAGAAGCCACGCTGGCCGCGCATCAATGAAATGCCCCTCTACCCCACCGAAGCGCAGATAGCGCGGGCTGTGCTCGGTGATCGCGCGAAAGATTGGAAACGCATCGCTAAAGTCCTGGAGGACAAGGAAGGTTTGCCGAAGATCAACGAGCTGATGGGCGGTCGCTTTTGGCCAGCGGTGGTCGCGTTCTTCTACGGTTGGCAGCATATTTCATTGGATAATACCCGGGTCGCGCCGACAATGCGGCCAGGCTCTAGATTTGAGATGGTGCCGCCGCCGGTGGGGCGAAAAACATAGGTTAGCTTATGGTAGACGACGCCGAGCTTCATATCGACAAGCTAGCGTATGCGGTTGCCCTGCTAGAGGGCGCCAAGCGCATTCACTCATCTGCACCAGGTGAAGTCATTTCCCGAATAGGAATTCCCTTCTACCTCCTCATCGGATTCAGCATCGAGAATGGTTTAAAAGCCTTGCTGCAATTTCAGGGACAACATCAACGTGACGTGCAGCGGTCCCATGACTTAGCGGGCTTATTAGCAATTACCGAGGGACTTCGCGAACGACTTTGGCCTGGTGCTGCAAAGGACGTGGAACACCTCAGCCGCTACCACAAAGAATATTGGTTCAGATATCCCGAGAGCGCCGCCACTGCCGACGTCTTTAAGGCCGAGAGCGCCTGTATGATGGTCGACCACCTCCTAGCGCATATCGCGCATCTAATGGCTACAGAGAAAAGTAGTGCGATCTGACAGGCGGCCCGGCGGCCTCGCCGTGTCGTGCACCCCGTATTTTTTCCTGCGTCCAAAGTCTCGCAGGCGCGCCGCACTCCTGCTTGCGTTCCCGCTTCGGTTGCGGTGGAGTGAGGCTTCAATTGGGACATTTCAGATGCCTACCTTGTCAGTCCAGCAGTTCCAAATAACTGACGACATCGCCCCTCGCGACGCCGAGGCGCTGACGTCGATCAATGATGAAATTGTGCGGCTTGCGGAACGACGCCGATTAACGATTTCCGTGGCCGGTCACCTGGCCCGATCGAAAATCGCATGGAAAATTGAGACCTTCGCCGAGGCTGTGCTCTATAGGATCGTAGCACTTGCCGAAGGGACGGCGCTTTCCTGGAACGAGGCGATGCCGCTGCCAGCCTTTCTCTGCACACGAGCGCTCGTCGAAACCGTTGCCCTACTTGTCGATTTTGAAGGGCGCGTGTCCAAGCTACTCGACGACGAAGATCTGAAAGGGCTTGACGAACTCGCGATGAACAGGATTTTTTCGAGCCGCGACGAAGAATGGCTGAAGCAGTCTCCTGAGTTCAAAACGGTTAATGCGCTCACCCACGTTGAAAAGCTGGATAAGCTTTTACCGGGAGCACTAGGCCACTACAATCGCTTGTCGGAGCGGTGTCATCCAAATTCTCTCGGTCATCATCAGATGTTTACGACGACCGACTACGGCAATGGCGCTGTGACATATGACGCCCTGAAGGCAATGCGCGACGTTCCGGCAATCATCGCGGGATTGACGCTTCTGGCGGTCGCTGAACATTCGCTTAGAGAACTGAGCGCTCTCTTCGAGCGAGTATCACAGCTTCATCACCGGATGAGCCCTTCACCACGAGATTGACCAAGCCTGGTCGATCGACATACTCCGCTAAACATCTAAGGAGCCAGAATGCCCGACGTCGATTGGGAAGTAGTTCGCAAATATCGTCTCTCGAACGAGCGGCCTCCCGAATGGCCGGAAGATGTATATGCGATCTCGATAAAAGGTTCAGCATTGCTCGGAATACACGAGAGATCCGGCAAACTTTATTGGGACGGAAAAGAGATAGTTACGCGCAACGCCATCCGCTTGGGCACACTTGAAAGATGGATCGCAATCTTTGCTGCGGTCGGCACTTTTGGAACGTTCGTTGTCAACGCGGGACGCGCTATGGGCAAGTGGTCATAGAAAGGCCCCTCACCTCCATCGCTTCCGCTTGCTCCGCCACCACCACCTATTGCGCCTCGCCCTCATCCCCCGCTTCCGCCCGTCGCTCAACCCTATGCCGCGTGATCTCAGCGCCGGAGGCGTCAACCACGATTATGACCGTGCCCGCAGCACGGTCATGTTCCGGATCGTTGGCGATATCCCGAGCAACACGGGCGCCGTATTGGATCGCTAGTTCAGCAGAGGCAAATAGCTCTCCCACCTCGTCCGCTTGTAATTGCCCATTGTGAATGATCGGGGAATAGTAACACTGCACAGCTTGCCTCCATCCTCTGGCTGCTCGGCGTCTTTGCGGTCATAAATGGTCGCGATTCAAACGACTAGTCTGTGTCTTTGTCGCTTGAATTGTTCGCTTTCCGACGCTTCTTGATCAGTTGCTTGATCAGATCCGCGGCATCGATCAAGGGCGGCGTTAATGAGAAGAATACACCTAGTGCAACGGCAATGATGGAGTGCCGCATTGAAGCCGGATCATCCTCATCGGCGAAATGGTGGCTGTTCTGATCGACCGGCACCGGAGCGAGACCAGCAGAGTTAGAGCCGTCGGGCTTTCGGGGTTTCCGGGGTGGGGTCATCACGACTACAAAGAGTATGTTGATCAGCACCCACATGCCGATGACTATAAAAAAAGTCTTCATAAGCCCGTCGCAAAACTGCTAAAATATGAGCTAAGCCCGCTCCTTCGCGCCGCGCAAGTCGTACTTTTGAGGTCAGCGCTTTTTGGTAAGCCACCATCTGGTTAACAGGCGCAAAAGCGGAAAGGCTTACCACCGCTTGCCCGCTTCCGCTTGCCTTCACGCCGCCGCCCGCCATGCGGACCAGTCAATCGGCGCCGGCTCAATCCTCTTGGCGGGTTGATCTTCAGGCCATACGTGCACGACACGCAGCGTCACACCATCGCGCGTAACGGTCGTGAGCACCGCATGGCCGCCGATGTAATATTTGCCATCGCTGGCGAAGCGGCCCCGCAAATACCGCGCCCTTTGTTACAGCTTCCGCTTCGAACGAGCGTCCTTCACAGCCGCAACCACCCTGCCCGGCAGCTCGGCATTGTGCTGCGCCATAGCCTGCTTAATCAGCGCCACCGTCTTTTCAGAAGCATCGCCCTTGGATAACCGCGATGCTACCTGCGTGAACCGTCAGGCCGCTGGTTTCCTCGCATGCGCAACACCCCGCGGCCTCACCGGCTTGCCGGCCGCGCAGCGCCACCGGTTGCCGCTCGCAAGCAAACCAAGCAGGCGACGTGAATGCGCCCCCAGGCCCGGCGCTATCCTCGAGAGGCGTCGGTCCTCTTTTTGTGCTCTGAGGTTGCTTCCGCTTTCGGCGGATACCGGGACTTGGCCGAACTTGCTACTGGCTCGACCCGGTCGCGAATGCCCCCGAAGCAGACGTGCGGACTGAACGTGTCCGCTTCGAGATCGAGGCCGCCGCTCGGAGGATGTCGCCTTGTGGCCCATCGGCGCCGTTGACGCACTGCGTCTGATAGGGGCAGACTGGAAGTTTGCGGGTAAGGGCCAAACTGACGCGATTGACCCGAGGCAGCTATAGGCGTTCTTTCGATAATCGTATAGCTTGCTTGCACCGCCAAGCTTTCGCTTGCCGGAAGCCGCCCACAAAACGGAGACGCGCCGAACTCTCCGGTATTTAATAATTTGCAGCCTTTATGCCATCGGCAAGCGCGCTTTCACGAACCGCTGATCAGTAACGAGCCGGATAGCCGCAGGCTGGCGGACACGGTCAGATCAGAGAAAGCAAAGTCATGAGCAAAACCTGGTCAGTGGTGCTGGTGCTTTTGTTGGCCACGATCGGCCATGTGTGTGCAGACCCGCTCACTGAAGATATGACGAAACTCAATGCGCAATGGGACGCCGCGATCAACGATCCGAATTTCGACGCCTTGCTGCCAATGTATGCCGCCGACGCCAGTCTAATGCCGCCCGGCGCAGCACCCRTCTCTGGCCCTACTGCGATACGCGACTTTTTTGCCAAAAGAGGCACGAGCGTCAAAAATCACAAACTTGAGCTTGTAGAGATTTTGCAGATGGGAGACTACGCTTACGTTACGTCCCGCTTCAAAGCCTCATTGGTAAAGGGGGAGGAAACGACCATGCTGTCCGGCAGTACAGTTAAACTTTATGAGCACCAATCCAACGGTGAATGGAAGGTTAAGTCCCATATTTTTGTTCGGGAATAGAAGGCGCATTTGATAGCCAACAGGCTTCGTGGGCGATCCGTCTGGTCTGCAGCTCGAATACTTGGAGCGAGAGGCATTTGCATGACGGACCGGAGGTCGTTGATGAAAATACTAGCCGGTGCCACGCTCCTCGGCGTCGCGCCCAAGGCTAGCGCACAAAAAGTCAAATCATTCACCGTTGCCTACCTCGCCCTTCTTGCAGGTGAGGATCGTAGCTTCGCGCCGAATTTTTTGCGCCGTCTCGATCAGCTTGGTTACATTGACGGAAAAAACCTGCACTTCGTCTATCGCTCGGCAGAAGGCCGGCCGGAACTCTTGCCAGGTCTTGCGTCCGACCTCATTCGGATGAAGCCTGATGTGCTTGTCACCGGATTTGGCACGGTTGCCGCCAAGGCAGGCAAGGCAGCCGGAAACGGCATCCCGGTTGTATTCATGGCTGTCGGCGATCCTGTCGGCGCGGGGGTCGTTGCAAGTCTCGCCCGGCCCGGCGGTAACGTCACCGGACTGTCGGACCTAGCCGCTGGCATACAGGGCGCCCGGCTTCAGCTGTTGCGCGAGATCGTCCCTGCCGCCTCGCTGATTGCCGCGGTCTTGAATCCGGGCACGCCGTACGCGGCCCTCGCTTACAGGGAACTCGAGACCGCAGCGCGTGTCGCGAAAATAGAGTTACGGGCCTTTGAGGTGCGCTCGCCCGAGGAGATCGCGCCGCAGCTCGAGGCCAGCAAGGTCGCAGGAGCCGGCGGCCTTGCGATTCTCGAGGACCCCTTCACGTTTAGTCAACGGACCGAAATTGCCGCTGCCGCCTCCCGCCTGCGTTTGCCCGCTATCTACGGCTACCGCGAGTTCGCGGAAGCAGGCGGCCTTATGTCCTACGGCACCGATCATGGCAAGCAATGGCGGCGCGGCGCGGAGATTATCGACCTCATCCTCAAAGGCGGGAAGCCGGCAGACATCCCCGTCGAGCAGCCGACCACGTTCGAGCTTGTCATCAATCTCAAGACGGCCAAGGCCTCGAACATTACCGTGCCGGCAACAATCCTGGTCCGTGCTGACAAGATCATTGAATGAGCGTCGCGACTTCCGGAATTGGCCCATCGCTTCCGTTGACGCGGTGCAGCTACATGTCAGTTCATCGGGGCAGACCGGAAGTTTGCAGCCGAGCGCGACACCGACGCCCTTGACCCAGAACAGACATTGGTGACCGATCACTCCTCCGAGGTTGAATTGTCGCCATCGCGATGTATAACGGCGTACGGGTGCTCGCTGCATTGAGCAGCGACAGGTCAAGCGATGGTCGGGCCGCCACGCGGAAAGCGTGCGCCCATGAACGATAGCTCTTCATTCGACAATCTGCGGAAAGCCCAGCGGCTGGCGGAACAGGCCCTCAGCACCCTGCATAGGTTCCTGCATGTTGAGGCTGTCAGCGGTGCCGTGCTCCTCGCGGCCGCGGCCGCTGCACTAATCTGGGCCAACTCTCCGTTCGCTCATAGCTATCACGCCTTTTGGAACCTTCCGCTCACAATCGGTGTCGGCGAATACGTCTTTTCCCGGTCGCTGCATTTCTGGGTCAACGACGCGCTGATGACCGTCTTCTTCCTGGTCGTGGGCATGGAGATTAGGCGCGAGGTCCATGAAGGCGCACTGAGCAGACTCGACCAAGCCATTCTGCCGCTGGTCGCGGCGACTGGTGGCGTCATCGTCCCGGCGCTCATCTATCTGAGCCTCAACATCGATCCGGCTAGAGCGCAGGGCTGGGCCGTGCCAACCGCGACAGACATCGCCTTTGCCGTTGGGGTGCTCGCGCTGCTTGGACGAACGATCCCGGTCAATGTGCGGGTCTTCCTTCTTGCTCTGGCGATCATCGACGACATCATCGCAGTATTGATCATTGCCATCTTCTACACCGCCAGCCTTCAGCTTGGTGGTTTCATCATCGCGTCAATTGGCGTTCTCGCGGTTTTGGGATGTCAGCGGATTGGGATCGGTTCTGCGCCCTTTTACGTACTGCCCGGTTCTTTGGTTTGGATTGGGTTCATGGTAGCCGGCATCCATCCAACCCTTGCAGGTGTCGTGCTCGGGCTGATAACTCCGGCACGCGCCATACCGATGCCGGAGCCCCCGCTGGAAGTCGTGTCGCGAGTGCTCAAGCAGTTGCGAAGCAGCGATGTGGTGAAGGCAAGGGATCCGCACCTGTTAGAGCAACCGCTGCGAGACCTTCGCATAGCTCACCGCGAGATATTGCCGCCGGTGTCGCGGGTGCAGATGGCAATGCATCCGTGGGTGGCTTACGGCGTCATGCCGATCTTCGCGCTGGCGAATGCCGGCGTCAGCTTAACGGGCGCTGATCTCTCCGCAGGGGGCCACCTGGTGATGATGGGCACTGCGCTTGCCTTGGTCGCTGGGAAACCGCTTGGCGTCGTCGGTGCGACTTGGGTCGCGGTACGACCGGGCTGGTGCCGCCTTGCTCCTGGAGTCACGTGGGGTGGCGTCTGTCTGGTCGGCTTGCTGGCTGGTATCGGTTTTACAATGTCGATCTTC
>NZ_JBFRFR010000154.1:0-11084 GCF_052114925.1 Bradyrhizobium sp. 2TAF36
AATCTCGGCTGAAGGTCATGCTCACGCATCAGGCGGCGGATCTTCTTGTGATTAACGATCAGGCCCTGCTGGCGAAGCGCAGCCTGGACGCGACGCCAGCCATAGTGCTCGAACTCGTCGCAGATAGTGGCGATCGCCTCAACGATCGCRGTATCATCGGCCGCCTTCTCAGAGCGGTCATASTAAGTCGAGCGCGCAATCCCCATCAGCCGACATCCTTCCGTGACGGAGAGGCCGCGGGGCCGGTGATCGCGGATGTAGGCTCGCTTCTCCTCCGCGGTCGTGCATGCAGAGCCCCCTTTAGAAACTCGAGCACCAGGGCCTGTTTGCCGACCAGCCTCTCGAGGGCGGCAATTCGCGCCTCATAATCCTGGAGAAGATCGGCCGCCGCCAAATCTTCATCGAGAGCGCCCGCCTGAAACTTCTCGACCCAGATCAGATTGCGGGAGATGTCATGCCGCTTCGCGAGGGCATGCAGTGTCTCGCCGCTCAGATACTCCTGGGAAACCTGCTGCTTGAACTCGACGCTATGCGTTCGGTGCTTCGCCATGGGCCTTCATCCTCTGAAAGCCCGGCTGCCGGGTCAATTGCTGAAAGCCATTCCGTCTGCTCCGAGGGGCCCACTCCAGATGGGGGGCAAAGTGCGGCGCTTATTTGCATCGTAATTCGCTTGAGCGAAGACAGACTCACGCGTTCGTCGAATCCATCAATGTTTTGGGAATAAGGGCCGTAACATAGCGCAGGGGTCTCGTCGTAAAGCGAATAGGCCCGCGTATCGAGGTATCCGGCGGTCATGAAGGTCTGCGGAGTCTTGCCAGTGGCCACGCGATGGGCAACGGCCAAGACCGCCTCGGCCTCGGTGCCGGGCTCCAGGACGTAGCCTTCCGTATGAAATCCATGAAAAGTTACGGTAGGTGGGATATTCGACAGAAACGCGTCTGTGGCGCGAACTTTCCAATGCGCTACCGAATCTCGCGAGAGGCGTCGGCGGCCGACCACCCCGGATAGATCCGGCACCAGGCTAGCACGGACGATTCCCAGTCCCCGCCTTCGATCTTGCCGATGTTCAGGTTGATCAGGTGATCCTCGGTCTCGAAATGCGGGCGCCCGGCTTTCTTCGCATTCCACTCCGTCTCGAGCCTTCGCAGCTCGCCGATCACGCGATAGGCGGCATCTATCGCGTTTGCTCCGTTCCCATTTCTCTCACATGGACGGGTATGCCCTGAACCTTCACTTGAAACCAGATGACGCCCACGTTCGCGCGTACCAGCTTCTCATCTCGGGCTCCGGGATGAACGGCCTCGGCCCGATACCCTCTCAGATGGGTCATCAGGGCGCCATTGCCCGTGGATTCTTCTTCGACAACCGATTGCACATAAACCGTGGCGGCCGGCTGCAGTCCGATTCTCCGCAGCGCGTCGAGCGCGTAGAGATTTGCTGCRTGCCCTGCCTTCATGTCGGCGCCTCCGCGGCCATACAGCCAATCGCCATCGATTACCGGTTCAAAGGGGGGATGGGTCCACAAGGTGTCGGGGCCGGGCGGGACCACTTCCACATGGACCTGCAGAGACAGCGATCGTCCTTTCTCCTCGCGCGGCCTATGCGTTCCGACAACGATGGGCGCCCGGGAATGCGCGGGAGAAAAGGGTGATCCGCCGGGGTGCCGTTCGATCGCTTCCTGTCTGGAAGCGCTCCATGGAATAGCCGCGCTTGCGCAGCTCGCTGAACACGCGGTCCTGGACCACGAACTCGTCGCCACGCACCGAACAGTATCTGATCAGGTCCCGAGTGTAAGCACCTGCTCAGCAAAACCGTTCTCGACCGATGCCATGGTCGAACGTTGAAGCGCCCCGTCCAATGCCATTTCCAGCTCGACCATTCTAAAGTCTCTTTACCTGACGGGAGCGTATACGAAGTTGAGGCGAGGATCTCTAATACATGCCAAGCTCCCGGCGCTAGTTTTCTTAGGTGCGAAGCGGCCCGAACGTTCGACATCTCAGATTGGATCACCGGCCGCTTCGCGGCGCTTCGCCGCAATATATCTGCAAACCATTTCCGGGCCGGCGTCGTATTCATACTGCCGACGGAAGTTCCTCATCGGAGCCGGGCACACAGGAGACGACATGAACAATCGCATTTTGAGCTTGATCGCAGCATCTGGCTTCGGCCTCATGGCCACCGCCGCTCTCGCCGAGAACCCGATGGTCGGTGGGGCCGCGATGTATCCCCACAAGGACATCGTGGATAATGCCGTTAATTCCAAGGATCACACGACCCTGGTTGCCGCCGTGAAGGCGGCAGGTCTTGTTGACACATTAAAGGGCAAGGGCCCATTCACGGTGTTTGCGCCCACGAACGCGGCATTCGAGAAGCTACCTGCGGGCACGGTCGATACACTGCTGAAGCCGGAGAACAAGGGAAAGCTTGCGACGATCCTGAAGTGCCACGTCGTGGCGGCGGAGGCCATGTCAGGCGCCATCGACAAGATGATCAAGGATGACAAGGGCGCGCATCCGGTGAAGACGGTTGGCGGCTGCATGCTGACCGCCAAGTTGAATGGAAACAAGATCACGCTGACCGACGAGAAGAACGACGTCGCCACGGTCTCGATTGCGGACGTAAAGCAATCCAACGGCGTGATCCATGTGATCGACACCGTCATGCTGCCGAAGAGTTGAGTGCGACGTCGCCTCTAGACCGCAGTGAATGCTAGTCGGGAGAGACGTCAGTTCTGCTGCCTCTCCCGACGAGAGAACCTGCTGGGGGGAATATGGCTCTGTGCGACCCAGCCGGTGGTGTGCGTTGTTCAAGGGGTCTTCAATGCCTGCAGCCGCTTGCGGAAAGCCAGCACCATGACCTCGTCCGGCGTTAGCTTCGCGTACTAGCGTTTGAGTCTACGGGCGATCTTCGCGTCGATCATCCTGACGAGGTCTCCCGACATGTAGGCTGTCAGGATTTCGGGGGGCACGTAGCTCTTCCGGCAGATCGCGGGCGTGTTACGCCTAGAATCTCCGGAATCGACCGTTCCCATGACCCGTTGTCGTCCACATACTTGAAGAGTTCGTGGCCGGGGATCTCGGCGCATCGTCTCACGATCGCAGCAATGCGCTTATCCCTCCACCTGCTCAGCGGATCGGTGTACATCGCCGTCGAAGGGACGGCAAAATTGGTCCGCGACAAGGCCGCTTTTGAAAAGCATTGGACGCCGGATCTCGACGAATGGTTCGAGGAGGGCACCGATACTCCGGGCCTGGTGCTACTCGAAGTAAAGGCCAGCCGGATCAAGGTTTGGGAAAGGAACAAGGAGAGGGAGTTGATCCTGCAGCGGTTGCCGGCCGCAAAGTGATCCAACGCGGCTTCGGCCGCGTTTTTATGCGTATTGACGGACGGACGCGGCGGTTACCCGATGATCGAAAACAACATCATACGGTTTCCCCGGCCGGATGACGATCTTGCCTCTGAAACGCGGATGGCGCAGGTCGCCCGGCTCGCCGAAGACGTCGCCGAACAGATGGATACGGGCGGAGCGCCGATGGACATCCTCGGGCTGCTCGGTCGCATCGAGCAGGCCTCGGCAGCGCTGTGGGAAATCGGGCAACTCACGACCTCAGGGGCGGAGCGGCTGAAGTTCCATGAACTGTGCGTTAACGTGCAAGTCATGATCAGTCGCATCCGTGCGACGCTTGAGCGAACGGCGTAGAATTTGGGCAAAGCGAAGATGATTAGATTTAAAGCAGAGGGGACCCTCGTCCGATCGGACAAAAGAGTCGGATCCGGGAAGCCGAGCTACGTCAGCTTAGCGATGTTCGTTATCGCCGTGGTCGGTGCAGGTTTCGCGATCGGAATGCTGAATCCTCCAGGGCAATGGTACGCCGCCTTGAGCAAGCCATCTTTCAACCCGCCCAATTATATCTTTGGACCCGTCTGGTCGGTGATTTACCTGCTGATCGCTGTCGCCGGCTGGAGAGTGTGGGCAGCGCAAGGCGAGGCGATTGGAAAGTTCAACTGGAGCGCTCAGATGGTTTTAAATTTCGCCTGGTCGCCGATCTTTTTCACCATCCACTCGACCAAAGGTGCGCTGATCGTCATAGTGGCTATGCTGCTGACCATCCTGGCCTTCATCGCGTACCAATGGTCTCGCGATCGCTTGTCGGCGCTGCTGTTTGCGCCCTATGCGCTCTGGGTTTCGTTTGCGACTATTTTGAACGCCAGCATAGTCATTCTCAACGCCTAACTAGGGCGGGCTCGAGGCGAGCGCGTCTGCGCGTCGCCGGATTGCCCGGAGCTCGTCGGTGTCCTTCCGGGCCAGGTTGAGGTAATGATTTCTCGTGCGGCCGTTCGAAGCGAACCGCTTGCGGTGCTTGGCGAGGAAATTCCAGTAGAGCGTGGTGAACGGGCAGGCATCGTCGCCCACGGCCGTCTTGGGATCGAACCGGCACTTTTTGCAATGGTCGCTCGTCCGATTGATGTAGGCGCCGGACGCAGCATAGGGCTTCGTGCCCATCACGCCGCCATCCCCATATTGGCTCATGCCAAGCGTGTTGGGCAGCGACACCCAGGCGATCGCATCCCAGAACATGGACATGTGCCAACGGTGCACTTCGTAAGGAGCGACGCCTAGAAGCAGCGCGAAAAGCCCGAGCACCATCAGGCGCTCGATATGATGGGCGTAGGCATGGTTGATGGTGTGCGCAATGGCGTCCGCGAGACAGCGCATGTCGGTCTCGCCCGTCCAGTAAAACCGGGGCATCCGGAGATGCGCGTCCAAGCATTTTCATCGGCATAGTGGGGCATTCGCTGCCAATAGATGCCGCGTACGTATTCCCTCCACCCGAGGATCTGGCGAACGAAACCCTCGATCGCGTGCAGCGGAGCCGCTCGATTCGCGTGCGCTGCCCTGATTACCTCGTCCGGCGTCAGCATATGCAGATTGACCGGGCCGGTAAGGCGCGAGCGGTAGAGAAAGGGCTCTCCATTACGCATCGCATCCTGATAGGTGCCGACCAGCGGCAGCCTGTTAGATACGAAATCCTCGAACTGTTCGAGAGCCTGGGCACGCGACACGGGAAGGTCGATGGTGTCGAGCTTGCCCGGGCTGCTGGCGAAGCGTCGCGCAACGACGTCGCGCACTTCCGTGGCTATTGGGTCCATCTGGCAGGCAGGCACCGACGGAATGACCGGCGCATTTCTCCCAAGCGGCTTCCTGTTCTGCTCGTCGCAGTTCCATGCAGAGACGATCGGCTTGCCGGCCTTGTCCATCAGAATTCCGGTCTTCTTGCGCATGAAGCGATAGAAGGTCTCGAGAATGTATCGTGGGTGATCCCGGGTGAAAGCGGCGAATTCGTCCCGCGAGCAGAGGAAATGCCGATCGGTCCTCTTCTCAGGCGGCTGGGGAAGACGTCTCAGCTTCTCAGCGACGCGCCAGTCTCCCGGCTCGAGGACGATGGTGCGTTCGGGTTTCAGCAGCTTCTGAGCGCGCTCGATTTCGGTTTCGAAACTGCCTGTATTGGCGGGATCGTCGATGCCGACATAGTGCACGCGTCGCCCACGCCCGATCATAGCCTCCCTGAAGTGTCGCATCGAGGCGAAGAAGTAGGCGACGCGAACCTTGTGTTGAGTGATGTAGGCCGCTTCTTCCATCACCTCCATCTGCAGGATCACGTCGACTTCAGGATCGAAGCCGTCGAAGGCTGCGGAGTCGCCGTCGAGTTGGTCGCCCAAGACCAGGACGAGGTTTCGTGTCTTCAGCTGCGTCGACTTCGCCATCCGAATACGTTGGCCCTCGTTTCTACACGCGGCGCTGCACCTTACTTTGCAGGTCGATCAGAGCCTGATGAAAGGCGATACAAGGCGCCCGAGCCACCCATTGCCTTTCAGGCTGCCGGACATCGCCACGAAGCAAAGGCAAGGCTCCTCGATGCCCACGACAGGCTGGTGGTTCACGTCTCCGTCGCCGTAGTCGAAGTCGCCGGGCCCGAAATGACCGCCTTCGTGCGCGAAGCTGCCTTTCAGGACGCAGGTCAACTCTGTCCCGGAATGCGTGTGATCGAGCATCTTGGCGCCGGGAGCGGACCAGAGCAGGAAGGCGCGCGACCGGTCGGCACCCAACAGGATGATCGGCTGCATCTTCACGCCCGGAGCCACGCGGCGCTGTTTGCCGAAACGGCATCGGCGGAGAACGTCGGGCAGATCGTCCTCCGCCGGCGTCGCGGTTGCACCAGTTGCGGCAGGCGAAGGCGCGAGCTTCGCATCGATCTTGGCGAGGACATTCGAAAATGCGTCTTCGCGCATGGGAGCTGGGGGAGCTTGGTCGATAGCCGTGCCACCGATCCGCTCCAAGGCCCCAAGCAGCCGGCGGCAGCTCGGGCATTGAGCTGCATGGACCGCCATGGCAAGTCGATCCGCTTCCTCGWGCGAACCGGAGGCAAAGCCGGCGATGAGATGCTCCGGGGGATGATGCTTGATAGTCATTTCGGTTCGTCCAGTAGTTCTCTCAACCTGTTCATGGCCAATCTAATGCGCGACTTGACGGTACCAAGCGGGATGCCCAGCGAGGTGGCGATCTCACCGTGCGCTTTCTCTTCAATAAACGACAAACGGACCACGGTGGATTGCTCCTCCGATAGACGAGCAAGCGCTGCCGCAATGAGCGCAGCGTCCTCGTTCCGAGCATGTATCTGCTCGGGGGAGTCCGCGGTATCCACCTCGTAAGTCGCTTCGGCCGAGAGGGCCCGCTCCTGACGAACGGAACGCCTGGCGGCGTCGATGCGCTGATTGCGCGCGATCGTGAATATCCATGCCGCAACGCCCGCGGTAGCCGGATCGAACTGACCTGCCTTTCGCCACACGGCCACGAAAGTGCTCTGAGCGATGTCTTCCGCCGTTTCGGGATCGCTTCCGGTCTTGACGAGGAAACCCTTCACGCGAGGAGCGAAATGCTCGAACAGGCGGGCGAATGCGTCGCGATCGCCTTCGTTCGCGACGCGTTTGATCAAATAGGCCCAATCCACCGTCGCCTTCAGCCTTTCACCTGTGAGTCGATGCTGCCTGGTCGGAAAGGGGTGCGCCTCGAACGGTTCCCTTCGGATCAGCCGTGCAGCTTGAGCGTTCACGTTGTTATGCCTGTGCGTGCGGTACGTCAAAAGGAACGACGCCGCAGTCGACATGGATCACCGTACGATCCGAAAATATGCATTTTCAGCCGGGTCAATGGGTGGGGGCGGATCCGCTACCGCTTCTGTTTGGCCTCTTTTAGCTTCCGATATCGCTCTAGAAGGCGCCTGCCTTTGGCCGGGACCGTCTTGGGCACGGGCTCCCCCCACGCGTGGGCCGACAACGCGTGCCGGGTCGGCTTGCCGTTTTTGTCCACCCAGGGGAGGCATTTTCTTTCGACCGTGGAAGCGTACTGCCCAGCTGCCCTTCCAACACATTTCCGCAAGCGTCATTGACGTGGCGGACTTCTTGAAGCCCGGCTTCAACCGCGACCCGTTCCGCTTGGCGAGTTTGCGCCAGCCAGCGGCTGTGAGACCGCCCTTTAAATCCTTTGCCGATTTACGTGTTGCCTCCGCCATGATGCGCTCCTCAGACTGTCAGCAGATGCCGAGCCGCCGAATATCCGCAGTAGGGGCTGCCGCCACCCAACAATCCGCCCCAGACGATGTCGACCACGGAGAGCGTCGTGATCCAATTCCGGAGGATCGCCTGATTGGCAAGGTCATAGGTTGCATAGGTGAAGAAGCCAAACAGCAAGCCAAGCATCACGGCCCTGCTGGCGGAAGCCGCGGCGTGCGCGGGTAACACCGCGAATGCGATCAGTCCCAGCGGATAAAGCAAGTCGAACACAATCGCGGGCCAGAGGTTTGGTTCGCTTCGCGCGATGTCGCCGATCGTCGCGAGATGCCCATCGGTTTGAGCCAAATCGCGTCGGTGAGAGCGAATGGAACAGCAACGGCCAGATAGAGAGCGGTGTAAGACATGCTAACTCGCTGTGTGTGTCCCTGTCAGAACGATTGATGTGGTCTTTTGGATCACTGGGCCAGACCCGGAGCCCTCTGATGATTCCGTCCCATGCAAGCGCTTTAGACGGAACCTGCCTTGGGCGGCCACGGTGCGCCCAATTTCGGAAAACACGCCGTTGCGCATCATCCGGATCATCGCCTCGTCGAGCCCGCTCACGAGTTTTGCTTTTCTGGCYGATCCAGTCGACGGAAAACTATTCGGTTACAAGACTGTGCACCTCACGGAACAGAGGGTACGGTGCGGCTGTCAGCCCGCATTCTCGCGACTGTTCGCTATGGCTGCGTCTTATCGCTTATTGTCACTCTGGATTAAGCGGTGATGGTCAGAGGCTCGACGCCGCACCACTCAGCAATGAACAGTGCCATCGTCGTCGTAATGTTATTCGGCGTACGGTTTGACCTCCGATCGGCGCCGAAGGTTGACCCCGCCCAACACGGCCCAATTCCTTGAACCATCACCGGATTGCTCATCTCGTGTGGGGTCAATGTTGGAAGCCKAWTGGAGTGGGCCCCTCGGAGCAGACGGGGTCAGGCTGCTGGTTTGACCGTTCGCCGGGTGTGTTGATCCTCGAATTGCACAGGACTGAGATAACCGAGTGCCGAGTGAAGCCGTCGACGGTTGTAAACCTCCTCAAGGAAGCGCGGAAGGTTTTCGGCAACGTCGATGAAGGTTTCGAATGCCATCGGATAAACGGCTTCGACCTTGAGTGTCTTCATGAAGCTCTCCGCCGTGGCGTTGTCGTATGGGTTGCCGCGCCGGCCCATGGAGCCGATCAAGCCGTGGGCGGCAAGATGATCGCGATAGGCAGCCGCAGCGTATTGTGATCCACGATCGGAATGATGCACGCAGCCGGGAGGTGGTTTGCGGCCTTCGATCGCGGCGGCCAGGGCCGCGAGCRTCAGCCGGGCGTCGATCGAGCGGCTGATGGCGTATCCGACCACYCGCCGTGACCAGGCATCCAAGATGACGGCGACATAGACAAAGCCGCCGGCGATGGCGACATATGTGATATCGGCCACCCAGAGTTGGTCGGKACCGGTGGGAGTGATGTCGGTGGCGAGATTCGGGAAGGTCGGCTGACCGTGATCGCTGTCTGTTGTCACCATGAAGCGGCGACGTAATCTCGGCTGAAGGTCATGCTCACGCATCAGGCGGCGGATCTTCTTGTGATTAACGATCAGGCCCTGCTGGCGAAGCGCAGCCTGGACGCGACGCCAGCCATAGTGCTCGAACTCGTCGCAGATAGTGGCGATCGCCTCAACGATCGCCAGTTTTGGTGCAGCTCCGATTACTCTGCGCCGATTAGTCTGGCTTGGAGCAGATCGATTTTCCCGCGGCCGTACATTTGGCGTTTGACGAGCTTGAGGCGGTGATCTGCCCCTCGGTCTGTCCGTTGGACCAAGGCAAGGTGATCGCCGCCCGAACCGCCGCTTCATCATTCGTAACGCCGCGGGCGAATGAGGCAACGAGACTGGCACGAGCCCGCTCGATCCAAGGTGATAGCTCGGCGGCAGCTCTGCGCCGGATCATCAAGTGGAATTCGGCGATGATCTCGCGTGCCTCGACCAGGGTCGGTACGCGAGCTTCGATCGCCGCGACCGTGACCGTCTCTGCCTTCGAGAGCGTATCCCGTCCGACCGTCATAAGACGAGCGATCGTTCTTGCCGACGGGATGCGGTGAAGGTTTTCGACATCGGCCTTTTCGGCCCGCCGTCTGCGTGTTGCCCATTCTGCGACGACACGAAGTGAGCCTCGGAAGCCGCGCGCCCCTAGGCGCCGCCAAAGCTCAGCGCCATTTCGGCAGCCTTCGGCCCACTGATCGTCGAGCCATGGCAGGTGCTGATCGAGCGAACTCTGCCGGGTCCGGAAGACGTCATGGAGTTCGCCACGGATCACCTGTCGAACCAGCTTTCTGCTATGGCCAGTCTGGCGCACGATCTGCTTGATCGGTGTTCCGCTTTTCGACAGGGTCAAGATAGTCGCATTGGTCTCTTCGCGGCGAAGATATCCTTCATACTGCAGGCGCTCGGCCGCGGTCAGCAGTTTGGAATCAATTGTTGTCGCTCCGATTGCGCCGCGAATCTGGCGCATCGATTTGCGGACGGCATCGAGGAAGGCCCGACTGGCGTTCTCCATTAGATGCCATCGATCCGCGACCTGTACCGCGTGCGGCAAGGCCTTTGCTGCGGCTTCGCCATACCCTCCGCCACGATCGCGGGCGACGATCGCGATCGTGGGATGCGCAGCGAGCCTGGCTTGGGCGGTCGCAGGCTCCCGATCCGGCAGCAGGGTGACGGCTCGGCGCCGTTCCAGGTTGCAGATGATGCTGGCGTATCGGTGATTGCGCCGCCAGGCCCAATCATCAATGCCGATAACCCTCAGCGGGTCAGCCGACGGACGGCTACGGCGTCGGATCACGCGCAGAAGCGTATCCTTGCTTACCGGCAGCATTAGCCGTCTTGCGAAGCCAGCTGCAGGTCGTCCGCCAAGCGCCAGGCCGAGGTGGTGCACGATCGAGTCAAGCCTCGCCGTGCGTCGCGCTGATGGAGCCAGTACCCCTTCGGCGAAGCGCTCAGTAAAGATCTGGCGCCCGCATAAGACTGCGTTACAACGGAAGCGACGAGCAATCACCAGAAGCTGTACGATCCGTCCCGAAAGGGGAAGATCGGTCACACGTCGCCGGTACCGGCTATGGACGCGTCGGGAAACCGTTCCACAAGATGGGCATAGACCAACGCTTCCCGTCGCCCGGACCGCAATAACGGCCTTATCACCTTCGAAATACGCACTCTCTACAACAAACCCACTCGGCACCAGACTGGGGCGCTGGCGTGCCTGCTGCATGGCGCTGATTCTCCCCCAATCAAAACGCCAGACATCTCCCAAACTGCATCAAAAGGGAGTCAGAGCCCAAAATTGACCCCCTATAGGTTGGCCTGTTGCGCTGCCTGCTTTGGAATGAAGCAGGTGGTCGAGGATGCTGATCGTGGAGACGATTGCGCGGATTCGGCGCGAGCACTTCATCAAGGGCAAGACGATCAAGGAGATTGCCCGTGACCTGAAGG
>NZ_JBFRFR010000155.1:0-10227 GCF_052114925.1 Bradyrhizobium sp. 2TAF36
GCTTTGGCTTTGCGCGCGCCGGTTCGGCCAGGTCCGAGA
The DNA here is from genome assembly GCF_052114925.1 of Bradyrhizobium sp. 2TAF36. NCBI lineage: Bacteria > Pseudomonadati > Pseudomonadota > Alphaproteobacteria > Hyphomicrobiales > Nitrobacteraceae > Bradyrhizobium > Bradyrhizobium sp. 2TAF36. The sequence goes on from NZ_JBFRFR010000155.1 coordinate 40, forward strand.
TCTTGTTGATTACCACGACGTCTGCAAATTCAATCTGCTCGACAATGAGATCGATGAGTGTCCGTTGCCGGTTCGTGCCACGCATTTCGTCGCAATCGTGCGGCAAGCTGCGACTGCCGAGATCGGCGAGTAGTCTGGTCGCATCGACGACGGTGACCATCGTATCCAGTGTCGCGACGTCGGACAGTGAAACGCCGGCCTCGTCGCGAAAGTGAAAGGTCGCTGCGATTGGAAGTGGCTCGGCGATTCCGGTGGCTTCTATAAGTAAATAGTCGAAGCGCTTCTCGGCGGCCAAACGTCTGACTTCCTGGAGAAGATCGTTGCGGAGCGTGCAGCATATGCAACCATTGCTGAGCTCGACGAGCTCCTCGGTCACATGTGAGAGGTTGGCCCCTCCATTGCGGATGAGGCCAGCGTCTATGTTGACCTGACTCATGTCGTTCACGAGGACCGCAATCCGCAAGCCGTCCCGGTTCATTAACAGGTGGTTGAGCACGGTCGTTTTCCCGGCACCGAGAAATCCGCTCAGCACCGTCGCCCGCAGCTTATTTCCGCTCGCCGTCGATCCTGCTGCAGGTTTGCCCGCAAGTTGAGGGTGGAACATGACATCGGCCCAATTATTTGCTGGGTTGAAGGTGTTGGTTGCAATCAATCCGCTGCTATCGGTCCCGCAGTCGGTATAGTCCGCGTTGCCGGCCAAGCACGCGCACGCTCAACGGTCCAGTGGTTGTCACGGTCCGATAGGACGCAACGTATTTGCATTGGCCCGGCGGCGTTCGTTGACGGTATATGTGAACGTGCGTGAGGTATTGAGAACGAAGCCGCGATAGGCTCCCGCGAGCCCCATTCCGATTGGATCTGTCGCCGCGTCGGAGACTAACGGATGTTGTCGACTTGACTACGCTTTGAGAGATGTCCTGCCGAATCTGTCGTTCGAGAGTGACATCATGCCAGTCGGAAATCGCCTTTAATGAACTCATGATGCTTTGCTCCATGGGAAAGCAAAAATGAATGTAACGAGGCAAATCGGCGAGCCGATGCGAACACCGGCGCTCAGTGGAAATCCCGCTCTCATTTTCCTGACGTCAGCGGCGCGAACGCTGCATCCGTATCTGATCGCAAGGTTGCGGTTCATGGGCGTGTTGAATGGTTGATTTAATATTATTATACCGCGGTGGTCGAGAAGGGATTGCGGCCAATATAAAAATGCTATTAAATTCGAGCGCGGCTTGATCGACAGCGCATTCGCCGTTCGTACTGCCCGATATTGGTAGCTGGAAGCCAGGCCACGAGCGCGTTTTGACGCAGTGCCGGCTTGGGCCCAGCGATGGAAAGGGGAGCTCATCGGGCGAGGGTGACATCGTCGCCTCGCCAGGCTTTGGCTGTCGCTTGAGAAATTCATCACCCCGGAAGCGTTAGTTTTGTAAAAAGTGGGCAGGAGGAAGTAATGACAGGTTCTTGCGAGTCTGGTGGCTCTTCCCTTCGGACTTCCCTCCACGCAATAAAGCAGGCTCAGGCCCAGCTCTATCTCTTGACCGGCGAAGGGGCGACGCCGACCGTCATCTCTAGCCGCATTCAGCTGTGCGACGTTCTGCTGGGAGAGATAACGGACATTAGCGCCAACCTCGCCAGACACATTGCCCATACGCGTGGAGGCGTAGGATCAGGTTTGCGGCTGCATAATTGACTTCGGCAACGAAGCGGCTAGGCCGATCCCTCGGCTTCCTTGTCGCCGGCACCGATCTGGAACTCCTCGATCTTGTGCCCGGATTGCAGTGCAGCAACCAACCATCGCGGCTGCCTGCCTCTGCCGGACCAGGTTTCGCTTGGTTCCACCGGGTTGAAATATTTCGGCGGCGCCTTCCGATAAGGTCGGCGAGCTCGTGATTCGCTCCGACCGGCAGGGGCAAGCTGGGCCAGTCGCTTCTCCAGTTCCAGCTTCTCAGTCGTGATTTTCTCCGACAGGATCCTGGTAACCTCCTCATGGAGGAGCCAGAGATCGTCGAAGGCCATGGCATCCAAATCGGGCTTGCGCATCGTACTTCTCGTCGTGATTGGTACTTTGGTTGAATGCACTGCAAATATTCTTTGACAAACGACCATTATGTGCAGAATCGGACATTGGCGCCCGTTAAATATATTAAATATTAGATGAGAAATTTTGTCTTGATAAGTGATTATTTCTGGATGAGCTTCGGAAAATTAGATTCCTGCGCATATTGAGAGATGAACAAAAAATTTGAGCTTGGAGGGAGTTTGAGATGGACCCAATTGAGGCTCCTCTGCGTAACCTTGATGCAGCCATTAGATGTTTTGTTGTTCCGACACCGGCATTGAGTGATATTCCAACGCTGAAGGCCCAAATCGAGCTGCGGCGGCTCGCTCTGCGCGATCTCGAGTTGATCCGCTCGCGTTTGCGGCCATTGGTGCGAAGGCGCATCGAGCGCTTTGTTCCAGGGACCTGTGGCGCGGTTCGAAGGCGATCGGCATCCCGAAGCAGTAGCCTGCCGTGCGGTTTGCGCAGTGCGGGCGAGGCTCTCGCATCGATCCAACTACGCGTTCAGCGCGAATAGTATTTAATGTCCACCTTGTTGGTTGCGCAAATTACTTGAAAAAGAATGGGCGAGGCAATATGACTGCACTATAAAAGCATGGAACCGCGGAATGACCATGTCGTTGAATAAAGCCGAACTTGAGGCGATGTCGCTTGACCGTCTCTGGGCGCTACACGAAGAAATTAGTGCGATCCTGGCGGCGCGGATCGAGGCGGAGAAGCGAGAACTGGAAAAGCGCTTGGCGGTCTTGAGCCGGGGCGTTCCGAGCCCGGGCGACTTTGTCGGGGTCTTGCAGGAGGGGAAGCCGCGTCGGAAATATCCGAGAGTGCTTCCGAAGTATCGCAATCCAAAAACATCGGAGACCTGGTCGGGGCGCGGCAAGCTGCCCCGTTGGCTCGTCGCTGCCATGAAGTCCGGGAGAAAAATCGAAGAATTCCGGATCGGCGAATCCGGCAGCAAGAGTCGTCGAAGAGCCTGAGTCCGGACGGGGCAGCGCCGATATCTACAAGATCGCATGTTGTTGGCAATTTCGCTTAGACTAGGCTGCCGGGGCGCGTCGGCCGAGAAGCAGGCCCACCCCATGCCCATGTCATGTTTCCGAGAATAGCGCCGTTTCCTCAAAGATCATGGCGCAGCATGATCCGAGCACATGTTTTAAAGCGCGGTGACGATTCATCCTGATATCGCCGTGCTTGAAAAGGCATTGTGCGGTCTCAATACCTCCATTGGAGTTCGCAGAAGGATCACCAGATCCAGCCGAAGGCTCCAATTGTCGATGTACCAGAGATCGTATGTGACACGCTCCTCGATCAGCTCCCTCGTCGGCGTCGTTCACGGCTGCCATGATCTGGGCCCAGCTGGTCAAATCCAGGCTCTTGACCCGGCACCATAGGCATATTGTTGCACGGCGAGGCTGGAACTCGGTGTCGTGGGCGTGTGGCTGTGGTCCGACGAGCAGCATGAAGCTGCGGTCATTGAAGCCGCAGCGTTGCTGTGACGTGATCACCAAGTCGCTTGCGGTTGTTTAACCGAGGTCACAAGCGCTCGTTCAGGCGGCCATCGGCAACAATGCTCGAGCCGCGATCCGGGTATAGGCGATTTGGATGGGATCGCGCATGTCGCCAAAACGAGAAGCCGCCAACCGGAGCAAGGCGCTCACCTCTGCCCGGCCGCCCTTGTAGCGGCAATGCGGTGCAAACGGCGGCATCACCTTATGTTCGCGGCCGTAAAGGTCTTCGTACTCGTCACGATTGTCCCAGGCGATCTGATCACCGGCGTACCGAAACGTCTCGGCCGCCGCGCCTTCGGCGAAGATCACTTGATGAGTGTCGAGTTCGATTGAGAAGTATTCGATGGTTTCCGACTTCTCCACACCGCGATCGATGGCGATCGAGCGTTCATTGACAAGATGTTTCACCGGGATCAGAAACCCATCGATCAGGAGCGAGTGTCCCTCAGATAGATACAAATCCTTGCGCGGCGTTTGATCATCCAAGGCAAAGCGTGCCACTCGGATCGGCATAACGCTCGGATGCCAGCGGGCTGACGCGTTCCTTCTGATCGTTCTTCGACCTATCCATTTGATCGGTATTGCACCGTTGGCCGTTATAACCAATTCGCCGATCGTCAAGTGTTCAATAGGCACTTCGCCGTGTACCGTTTGAATGAGCGTTCCTCGTCCAAAACAATGATGATCGCGGCCGCGATTCGGGTCGCCCCTAGGCAATATACCCAAGGCATCGGCGCTTTTGCTTGCAAGTAAAACAGATGGAATTACGATGCTCGACAGTCTTGCAGTGCCAGCAGCAGCGATCCCCATAAAGTGACGACGTGCAAGGCTTACGGGTGGCGGAAGGCTCTCGCCGGATCTGCGTGCCATGGATGGTATTCCTAACTCTGATGGAAAAATTCCATCTCCGTCTTCTAATTAAATGTATTAAATCCTAAAAATAATAAATGTCAAATTTAAATCCGTGAAATCAAAGTGAGCTGCGCTGGCGCAAGCCATCGGCGAGCCCTCAAAGTGAAGAGCTCAGAGTGAGCAAATCCAGCCCGCTCTGCCCAGTGGATTGCAATGAGGGAGCGTCGCAATTTCGCTGAGGAGCCGGACGCAGGAGCCCGTTATTTTTAAACCGATAGAACACGCCACTCACATGATCTCGCACAGCGGCGCTGGGTGCCTGGTCCTGGATTGAAGCGGAGAACTTGTGTCAGCGTGTTGATCGCTTGCCGCAAAATTTGTACGGCGCAAGCGCGACACCGTTCTCAGTTCCCATTCGCGCAGTAGCGGATAATGTCTGCAGTGAATAGCGGAGTTAGTATTATTTTAAGACAATGGTGAGCGGGGCTTGCAGCAAGCCAAAAATGATATTAAATTACGCGGTGAGGGGTTCAGGTTACAGATATTGGAATAGGTTCGTTTGAGAAAATTAGTGCAGTGAGGTTCCCCCGGTTGATTAGCCGGCGTAGTTCATTTCAATGAAAATTCGGGATAAGGAGCGCCAGTAATGGATTCCCGCGCCGAATTTACGTTAGTTTGTAAAGCCTGCAGTTCCCTGAGTATTCGTTTCGATATTGCCGAAGGAGCTTCCCCCTCGACGCCCGTGCGATGTGGCCGATGCAATGCATTCCGCGGTACTTTGGGTCACCTGCGGATCCTTGCTAATGCTGGCAAGCGCGATGTATTTGGACTCCATCAGAATGCGAGGAGCGAGGCGCCGATCGCGAGAGGATGAAACAGGCTCCGGACGAGTGTCGGTTATTTTTTTGCTCTATTACTTACCTGAGATTTTAATTTTTTTTAGTATGGGTATGAGGAATCGAGGCGATGACCGGCATTCACGACTCTGGTAATACTTCCCTTTGGAGCTCCCTCCAAACGATCAGGCTGGCTCAGGCTCAGCTCTATCAATTGAATGGTGAGGGGGCGACTCCCACCATCATTTCTAGCCGCATTCACCTGTGTGACGTCCTTCTCGGCGAGATATCGGGCATTCGTGCCCGGCTCGCCAGACACATGGCTCACGCGCGCGAAGAAGAGGTGGGGGCCGGTCCGCAACTACACAGTTGATTGATCTCGGCAACGCACGCCTAGGCCGGCTTCTCGGCTCCCTTGTCGCTTGCTTGGATCGCTAGCTCCTGAAGCTTGTGCCCGGATTGCAGGGCGGCGGTCAACCACTGGGGCTGATTGCCTCGGCCGGACCAGATTTCGCTTGGTTGCATTGGGTTGAGGTACTTTGGAGGCGCCTTGCGATACGGGCGACGCGCCCGATCGGTTCCGATTGTTAATTGACCGCTTTGTGAAACCGAGTTGGAGGGGGTGAGCTGAGCCAAACGCTTCTCCCAACTCTGGTTTCCCTGCCAGGATACTTTCCGACAGAATTTTGATGCGATTTAAGTTTGTAGTGTAGGGAGTTGGTAATGGACCAAGTTGAAGTCGCTCTTTCCGACCTTGGTGCAGTCATTGATAGTTTTATTACTCCAACACGCGAATTGCGCGATATCGCAACGCTGAAGGCCCAGATTGAGCTCCGGCGGTTGGCTTTGAGAGATATCCAGTTGATTCGCGCACGTTTACGCCCGTTGGTAGGACGGCGCATCAAGAGCTCGATTCGCAGGCCATCTGTCACGATTCGGAGGCGGCAGCAGCTGGCGTTTGCATCACGGAAGAGGGACCTTCTGCGCGGCGCTCTTAGTTGCGAGGGCTAGATACCGAACCGGATAGCCCAAAATCTAGGGCTCCGGGGCAGTTATTAGCATATTTAAATTACCGGCGCCTTTTCAGGCGCATAAACTACTTGAAAAAGAAGATTTGAGGTCATAAGTGACACAGTCACGAATTAAGTGACACAGTCACGAATGACGCACGGAACGAGCATGACGTTAACCAAGACCGAACTTGAGGCGATGTCGCTCGATGATCTCTGGTCCCTGCACGAGAGGATCAGCGCGATTTTGGCGACGCGTATCGAGGCGGAAAAGCGAGAACTGGAAAAGCGCCTGGCAGTCTTAAGTCGGGGCGTGTCGAGTTCTCCCGATGCGATGAGGGCCCTGCAGACGGAGAAGCCGCGCCGGAAATATCCGAGAGTGCTTCCGAAGTATCGCAATCCAAAGACATCTGAAACCTGGTCGGGGCGGGGAAAACTTCCTCGATGGCTTGTGGCAGCCATGAAATCCGGGAAGAAGATCGAGGAGTTTCGTATCGGTGACACTGGCGCCAAAGCCCGCCGAAGAGCCTGACTTCCGACATACGTAAGTACGCATCGAGACGGGCAAGCTTCCTCGACAAGTTTGCCGGAATTGCCAGTGATTGATCCCAGCGTCAGAGACGGTCGCTGGAGCTGCGCGCTGTCACCGCCCCGTTGCTCAGTGATCTTCGTTCAATGATCTTCGGTACGTCCGAAGGAGCGTCGAAAGAGAATCCAAAGCACGACGTAATTGCCAATCTCATTGCGCTTCAGAAGGCATTACGCGACCGCAGTACCTCCATTGGAGTCCGGAGTAGGATTGCCAAATCCAGTTGAAGGCTCCAGTTGTCGATGTACCAGAGATCATATGTGACCCGCTGTTCGATTAGCGCCCTCGTTGGCGTCGGCCCGCGGCTACCATGTATCTGAGCCCAGCCAGTCAGTCCGGGCTTCACCCGTCGCCGATAGGCGTACTGCTGCACGGCTAGGTCGAACTCGGTATCGTGCGCTATCGCGTGTGGTCGCGGTCCGACCAGCGACATGCTCCCCTCCAGCACGTTCAGCAGTTGCGGCAGTTCGTCAACGCTTGTCCTGCGAAGCCACCTTCCGACCTTGGTCACGCGGCAGTCATTGGCGACCGCCTGGGTAATTGAGCAGCCATCCTCCATCACCCGCATGGTGCGAAACTTGTAGATCGTAAAACCGCGGCCATTGAAGCCGCAGCGCTGCTGCCTGAAGAGGACAGGTCCGGCGGAGTCCAATCTGATGGCGGCTGCGATCAGCAACAGAGGAGGCATCAGCAGGATCAGGCAAATTCCTGCTCCAATTACGTCGATGCACCGCTTTGCAGCGCGTTCGCCGTGTGTGAGGGGCCTACGCTGCACCTCGACACCGATGGCATTTCTGAAATCGCGCGTAGGGCGACCGAACATTTCCGCCCCGGCTCCGACTGGGACGAAGACGACAGGAATCGGCAAAACCCTAAGGTCTGCAATGAATTCGCGCAGTTCGTGCCATCGGTTCGGATCCGCCTCAACGATGACTTCTTCGATGTCGGTGCCTCGGGCATGCCTGATGACGAGATCAATCAGCCGCTTGCGATGATTTGAGCTCGCGCCTGTTCGAGGCAGGCAAAACGATCCACCTACGCGAAAACCGAGTGCTGTGAGCGTCCGTGCCAGTCCGGTTTCGCCCGATCGCGCCTGATCGGTGAGCAGTATGACATTTCCGCCAGAGAATTTGCCCTCGCTGAGACCCTTCAACACCAGCGCCCTCACGAAAACGCGCTGTCCGATCAACATCACCAGTCCGAGGACAGGAAAAATAGCTCCGGCGCTGCGGAAGAGTTCTGATCCCAAGTTAAAGGCGCTGACGGCTGCGCCCAGTAGAAGGAATACGACTGCCCAGCACAGGCACACCGCATGGACTTGGTGTCCCAAATCAAGCAACGCGGACGGAGTATGCATGCTCCGCGTCTTCAAGAGCGAGACGCAAAGTGCCGAGACGACAATGGCCGAACCAATCGCCCTGCCGATGTCGGTCGCGGTCGAGACATCATGGTTGGGGAAAAGCAGGGTAGAAACGATGCTGGCAATCAAGATCGCAAACAGGTCGCCACAAACCACAATTGCCTCGATTGATCTGTAGCTGATCGGCCATTTACGATTGGCCCTCATCATTGAGCTGAGGGACGATCTCGTCATCTCGCCGCGAGTGTCGATTGGGATAAAGCGACTCTTTGAAATCATTGGCGAATCTATTCGTTGCTACTATTATTTAATACAACATTAAATACGCCAAAATCGCCGGGGGCGCCAGCATAAAATAATTAAATACATTTAAATGCCCGACCGCTTGGATCAGGATATCTGGGGCACTCCTGCGCAGGTGAGATTGGACCGCTCAGGTCGACAGCCCCTGAAGCGCCCACTTCCAGAAACCACGGCCCCCAAATGCATCAACCGACTTCCGTGGATCGAGCGCTGGGCGCCGCGTCGATCATCCAGGAGCGGGTCTCCGGGAGCGCGCTGCGTCGGAACCGCCAGCCGCTCGAGATCGAGACGTGCGCCTGGTCGGCCGGCGGCAACTAATCGCTCGGAAGACGAGAGCACGATCCTGCCCTTCTGGATGTCGATCGATCGGTGGATGAACTCTTGCTTGAGGTGGCGCCGTAGAAGCACGCGAAGGCCGAGCGGGAAGAAGGCACCCGCCTGGGCGCATGCCGGCGTGCGTCCACGTCGGACTTCGGTGCAGCGGCCAGGTCAGGATAGCGGTCAGCCGGGACGTTCGATGGGAAACTCCAGGGGCTCAGTGCCTCGGCTACCTACCGCAGAAGAGCGACTTTCGGCCGGATTGAACGCAGGGATAATTCGCCGGCGCGCCGCGCGCATCGGCAACTCCGAAATCTTGTCGATCGCCACGACTTCGAAAAAGTCGATCCACTCAACCAGGCCATCGAGGAACGGCCTCTTGCCGCATTGAGAAATCGGCTCTGCACGGTCGCGGCGGAGATCTTTGGTCTCCCACTTTCTCCAGCCTAGCCGACTACTTGTGGTTGGAACACAACATCGGCCCAGTAATTGGCGGAGTTGAACGTGTTGCTCGGAAACAGTCCGGTCGAGCTTGTGCCGCCATAGGCATAGACGCCGTTGCCGCCCGCGCTCGCGCTTGAGGGCGCCGACAAGGGCCCGTTGGTAACGGCGGAGCTGAAGAAGCCGCCGCTCGCCACATATGCACCCATGGTGTGATAGGAGGCGACGTAGGTCGTGTTGGCGTTTATGGCGATGGGCGTCGCGAGTTGAACCGTTTGCCAGCCACTCGCCGATGTACTGGTAAAGGTGGCGTTCGCGAGATTGGTACCGGTGGCGCTCCACAGATTGAGTATGTCGGTACCGGTGTCGCTCGCACTGCGGTAGAATTTCAGCCCGGTGATCGTGCCCGCGACGGAGGAGGTGAACTTCACGCCAAGCTCAAGCGGAGAGCCGTCATTGTAGCTGCCCGCAGGCGTATTGGAGGCGCTGAATAGGCTGACCGGCGCAGGCGGGGGCGTGGTGGACACGGCAATATTGAAGGACTCGCTGGTGGCTGCGCCCGCAAGGTCCGTTGCCGCGACCTTTATGCCGGCGGTACCGACATTGGCAGCCGTCGGTGTGCCGCTGAATGTGCGTGTGGAGGCGTTGAACGCGAGCCAGGTGGGCAGGGCAGTGCCGTCGGCGGACGTTGCCGTATAGGCCATGGTGTCGCCGGCATCGACGTCGGTGAAGGTGTTGGTGGGCAGCACCAGCGAGAAGGACGACCCGACCGTCGCGTTCTGGTTGGCGGTCTGACTCGCGAGCACCGGGGTATCGTCAGCGCCATGGATGGTGACGGTGAGCGTGGTGGTCGAAGTGAGGCCTCCGGTGTCGCGCATGGTATAGTTGAACGTGTCCGTCAACGTGTTCGTTGGC
>NZ_JBFRFR010000156.1:0-9965 GCF_052114925.1 Bradyrhizobium sp. 2TAF36
GGTCAGCGCCGGTACGTCGCAGATGGGAAATTTGCCCGCTGCCTGGCTTTCGAGATCCAGGGCGGGTCCAGATGTTCTCTACGCTTTATCCTAGAATATTTGCCCAATCTTCGGAAGGAAAGAAGATTTGGAAAGAGCAGCAAGTGCTGGAAAGAGACAAGGGACTGGCGCGCGCAGCCAAAGCAGCCAACCGTGAAGCCAATGGTGGACGGCTTGTCTGCGAGGCGTGCGCCCTTTCGAACGTGAGGGCGGGCCTGTTTGATGCTCACCACCTCGATCCTCTAGCTTGTGGAATCCGTCAAAGCCGCGTCGATGACTTTGCCATTTTGTGTCCAACTTGCCATCGATGGGCGCACTTATTCGGACCTGATAAGTTGCAACCGCTGTCTATCCCCGAACTACGCAATGTGAGAGCGGGCGGCAGCCGGTAGATTTGTTCAACTGTGCACATAATGATGAAAGTGTATCGAGTTGAAGCGAATACGGGCCGCGAGATTGGAGTTATGGCGCCCTTGATGCCTCGGCCAATTGAAGATTTCTTGTGACGACGATATCTAGTTCACGTTTGACAACGGCGGGAATGTCCAGCGCGCTCCATGTCCTTGCGGCCAGCCACTCTAGCAACTCTTCTTCTGCCATCGAGTCGTTGCCCAAAAATTCATTGAGCGCTACGGCACTCGTCCTAGATAGCCCGACGCCGATAAGAGACAGAAGAGTTTTAGTTGCTACACCGAACTCAAGATAAAGATCGAAATTCAGGTCTGCCGGGAACAGGCTCTCCTGACCAATCTCATGCAAATGATGTTTCAACACATCAAGATAAGCCGACAGATATTTAGGAGCCCTGAATCTCGCAACCTCCTCGACATCGCGCATCGTGTCCCTGATGACGGCTGCGATATTGTAGGTTTTTCCACGCCCTTCGAGATAACTGATCCTCCGCCTGATGATTTGCCCAAGAGGAAGGCCGCGCATCCACTCGATGGTTACAAGTGTCGACCTGTCCGGAACGCGAACGGAAGTAATTCAGCAACGACTGCAGCGCGACCGCGCTAACGCCCGGGTGACGGCTAATAATTCGGCTTGGAATGTCGATTTCTTCCAGAAGGGCGCGAAGCTGATTATCAAGCTGTGCGGCATAGTCGGGAGGCAGCCTTGCCGCCGCAGGCGAGGCAAGGAAGGAACCTTCTCGCGCTGTCCAGGCGAGAAGATATGCGGTCACTTGCTCCAGCGCCGGTTTGAGTGCAGCTGTTGTCATTCCTGACCGGTCGCAAGGTAGTCYATCATCGGCTCGCGGCTCGCCAGAACTGTATCGGTCTCCCGGTTGATTGGATAACTGGAGCGCTCTGGAACGCCGTTCGGCCAGAGATTCGGAAGATTAACGTCGACGCAGACAATGTTGCCGCTGAAGTCATGGCCCCATCGGCCAGCGCGGCCCGCTAAATTCCAAAAATCATGCGCGCCCATGGGGGTGGTCCTGCCTTTACGGGGGCCGCGGCAAACGATAGTGCGGCAGGCAAGATTGACGCCCTCAATAAGGGTGGACGTGCACACGAGAAACTTGATTTTTCCTTCTTTGAAGAGACGCTCAATTTCGGAGCGGAGCAGCGATGGCATGTTGCCGTAGTGAAAGGCAACACCGCGCTTGACGAGTTCGACAAGCTGAAACTGAGGATGAATAGTATCGCGCGCAAAGTCGGAGAGGTTCTTAAGCTCAGGATCGATGTCTGCGGGCGCGGCATCGCTAGCTGCAAGGCCGTGAAATACCTGCCAGGCAATTTTCTCTGCATCTGCCGCGCCGTTTGCATAGATCAGCGTTCCTACATTGCTTCGCCCAAGTGCGAGCGCAATATAAGAAAGCCTCTTGAGTTGGGTGTCGGGCCTCGCATRCAACACCATGCTCCCAATGGAGTGCCGCGCTCCATTGCGGTGCAAGAAGAGTTCCCACTGGTCCGACAAGCGGGGCTTTTGCTCGGCGACAATGAGATTCTGCGTGACGGTCGCCATATCGCTAGGAACAACAGCCGTTTCCAGGCCGGTTGGTGCGTCCTCGACCAGCAGTCCGGGATTTTCTGTGAAGGGGCTAAGAAACACAAGCCTGGCGCTTGGGTTCGCGCGCGAAATACGCTCAATGGCATCCTGCAGTATCACGCCGCGCAAACCGTCTCCGATCTTATGCACCTCGTCGATGATCGCGACTTCGATTTGAGGCGCGACTGCAAGTGAATTCAGGAATACATGCAGCCTTTCCTGTGTGAAGATCAAAATAGTTGGGCGGGTGCGATCACCCAATGCAGCAAGCGGCAGCGACCCAACGCGCAATCCTTCAATTCTGTGGGCAGGAGCGAGGTCTAGGAGGTCCCTTTCGATTTCGCCCACTAAGGCGCGCGTTGGGGCAAGAAACACGGCCAGTTTCGCCCCGCCGGACGCAAACTCATTAAGAAGCCACTGTAATACAAGGTAAGTCTTGCCGGAGGCCGTCGGCGCGGAAGCAGAAATCCATGACGCCCGCTCCAGCTCATCCCAGAATTTTCTCTGGAAGCGGTTGGTTGTTAGAACGTCGCCCTTGGCTGGAAAAACGGATTGAAGAAGTTCGCGTCGAACGAGGAGCATCTGCTCGGTGGAACCCAAATGCTCGTAAAATTCAGGCGGCAGTAGCCCGCGCTGAACCGCAAGGTTAATGGCTCTGTGGTTAGAAAGCTGCGTCAGAACGGTCGCGCTGGCATCGACGACATCGCGTCGGTCGCCCGAATACAAAAGTCCTGCTTGCGCCACCATCAGGGAGTGTTCGAGCGAGGAGGCCGAACTAGAGAGCGATAGAATGCTGCTTGCAAGCAGGAGGCGGCTCCAATCCGGCTCGAACGCGCTGAGAGCGCCATCCGAGAGCGCCGCCCCAACACTCTTCGCTGCTGAATAGCGGGAAAGAGCGCTTAGTTGTTCTCCCATGCCTTCCAGGGAAAGAATCCAGTTTTGTAGCTGCTCAAGATTCACTGCTCACCCCCAGCAGTTCAAGGAAATAGCTCCGGAAAGTCTCGGCCGACGGCATAGGTACGCAGATGAAGTGCATGTGGAAGTTTTCTAGGCGTTCATGGGCAACACGCCTCTGGGCCGTTTCGGCCCAGGCGGCTTGGGCCTGCTTGATCGCCGCAGCTACAGCATCCATGGTGGCCTCCGCGCCCTCGTCCGGGTACGCGCCGCAGTCGAATGCGCAAAGTGCGAAGCCGCAATGTTTGACGGTCAGGGATGCGGGATCGTCTCTGTCAAGAAACTTCTTCAGAGCCCCAATGAGCCGGTCGTCTGTGAAGTTGGCAAATTCATTGACGAGAAGGATGTCCTGTTGCCTTGCGGCGTCTTCTCCATCGGGCTCGCGCAGGAACGGAGCCAATGACTCCAGGCAGTTGCGGATCGCAGCTGATGTGTCGCCATAAATTTTTGACTCGGCCCAAAAAAGGTTCAATCCGCCATCAGGTCGCGCTTCCGCGTAGACTCCATCGGCACCGTGATAGTGCATGCTTGTCGAGGTCTTGAGCGACATCTTGCAGATGACCTGCGTGATTCCGAAGATGGCCTCCGCCATCGCGAAGACGAGCAGTTCTCCGCCTTCCCCGCTGTTACCGAGGTTCGTGAATAGGCCTTTTGCTCGCTCGTGCAGTCTCGAAATAGGGGCCATTGAACCAGCTTCTTCGGCCTGCTTGAACGCAGCCTCTATTGTCTTTCGAGGAATCGCATAGTCGATGATCTGGTCGCGAAGAAATTCTGCGAGCGGCTTGACTCGGACACGTCCGTTGGCATCTACCGGCAGGAAGTAGCAATGAAGCTTCGTCTTGGTTGTCCCGAGCTGGATGTCGCGCTCACAGCAAACGAGGTGAGTGTCAATTCGCGACGCCCCTCCACGGAGGGCACGCTTAAGGGCGGCGTCTAGCTCCGCATCCGGCGCAAGAGTCTCCGGATCTGGAGTCTTGGCATCGGGGGTCTCTGCCTCTATGATCGCGGTATCTGACACTTGCAACTCTCCTCGTAAAATTATTCGTTGAGTRTGAATTCAGCCATTCGGTCCAGGCGCGCCTTTACTGGCTGCCAATTCGGCATAAGCTGCGAAAGGAGACGGTAATAGCGCGAGCTGTGATTGTGCTCCTTGAGATGGCAAAGCTCGTGCAGAATCACGTAATCTATGCACTCGCGCGGCGCTTTAATGAGATAAGGATTGAGCAGGATCGCTCCCTTTGGTGAACAACTTCCCCATTGTTTCTTCATTGCAACCATTCGCCAAGGCGGGGTGTCCTCGAGCCAGACGAGCCGTGAAGCCAATTCCTCGATGCGTCCAGCAAACACATTGGCTGCGCGGTCGCGATACCATGAGCGCAGCTGCCTCTTGACCGCAGCCTTATCTTTGTCCGGCGCTATTACATGAATCGCGCCACGATAGAATTTAACGCCGAGTGCAGCGCCGTTCTGGCCATGAACTTTGAGTTGATAGCGGCGCCCCAGATAAAAGAGGCTCTCACCGCTCACGTAAGACCGGGGTAAAACATCTTTGCGCAACGTTCTTGCTGCGTTGACATGCCGCGTGATCCAGCGGGCCCGCTTGAGGACTGCGGCATGAATCTTGGCTGATGCTTCGCCTGCGGGCGCATCGACCTGAACCGTGGCGTCGGGGTGAATATGGATCGCGATTTTGCCGCGCCGATTTTTGTCGAAGAAGACTTCGTATTCAAAGCGCTCCTGGCCGTATGTAAAGCCTTGCCGCGTCACGCTGAAAGATTTCCCCTCGACAGGCCGACGCGAGTGATCTGAATGACGCGCTCTATGACATCCTTGGCTTTGTCCAGACCGATCAAATCATAAAGACGGGGCAGGAGCTCTTTCCTAATTTGCGCCTCGATATTCTGAGGGTTAAGCGAATACTCGGCAATTGCGCTGCGAACAGTTCGGTCAATTGCATGCGCCTCGTCAATAAAGGCCTTGTCCTCTCCATTCTTGAAGCCAGCGAAGTGTGCATCTCCCATGGCAAGCCGGAAGGTGCCGTAATAAGCCTGCGCATGACGATTGCCCGCAAAAGCATCCGGCATTGTCTCAACCTCACGCTTCTTTAAACGCTCATCTAAATCCTTGAATAGGACGTACTGCTTATGGGGGAAGTCAAACATGGACTCGGCCTCGGCGATGGCCTGTCTGAGGAGTTGCGAGAACACGAGCTGGGCGTATGGATCGTCAGCGAGCTCCTGCTCGATTGTTTTCTTGAGGCGGCTCTTGATAATGTCGGTCTCGTTGCGTGTCTTTTCCTTGCTCCATGTCTCGGGATCGGTGCTCTTGCCTAATTCTTCCACCAGGATCACACCTTCGGGGTCGGCGATATGCGAGCCGACCACGTGTTTATCGACGAGTCGGCGGATTTGCTCCTCATAGGTGCTGTAGTCGACGGTCTCCTGGGAATCTTGCTTTGCAATCTTGCGCAGATTGGTGAAGAAGCGAAGGTCCGACTTGTAACGCTCGATATCAGCTTCCGAAAAGCTTGGGTCCTCAAAGAAGGAGCGCGATGCGAGCGCGACTTGCAGGCAAAGACCAAACTCGGTCAGGGCCTGATAGAAATCTTCGCGTACTTTTTGATGCGCGTCGTATGACTGGCCTGCGTTGTCTTCCTGATATTTTGGGACCAGAACCTGGCGGTACTGCTCCAAGTCTTGCCTGTTTTTGACGGAGGCAAAGACTGTCCACAGGCACTCATGCAGGTGCGGCAACTTCTTGTATTCAGTGCTGACCTTGTGAATAAGGCCTTCGAGGTCGGTGATTTCGAAACCACCTTGTGTCTTATCGGCGAGATCCTGATACTGTTCGATAGCTGTGTCGAGTTCGGGGAGGATGCCGCGATAGTCGATCAGATAGCCAAACTTCTTAGCGTCATGCAGGCGGTTTACGCGCGCAATGGCCTGGATCAGGTTGTGTTGACGCAACGGCTTGTCGATATACAGAACGGTGTTACGAGGTTCATCGAACCCAGTCAGAAGCTTGTCCACGACAATCAAGATGTCAGGGCGGCCCTCTGTGCTGAAATCATCAATGACCCTCCGCTCGCGGACTTCCCAGTCGGGGCCAACATTATCCTTCCACCACTGCTGAACCTCCGGAAGCTCATTCTCGTCTACATCAGAATGGCCTTCTCGGGTGTCGGGCGGGGAGATGATGACATCGCTGGTAACAAGCCCCGTCTGGTCGAGCGCCCTTTTGTATCTGATCGCAGATAGCTTGCTGTCTGTGGCAAGCTGCCCCTTGAGCCCCTGACCGAGGGACTTGAAGTTCTGGTCAAAGTGAATGGCGATATCCCACGCGATTAACTCGATGCGGTTAGCGGACCCATAGACCGGGCCTTTACGTCCCCACTTCTGCTTGAGATCGCTCTTTTGTTTCTCACTTAAACTTGTAGTGATCTTGTCGAACCAGTTGTCGATAGCTTTTGCGTTGACCTCAAGCTCCGGTTTGCGCTCTTCATAAAGGAGGGGCGTGACTGTCCCGTCCTCAACTGCGCGCTGCATGGTATAGTGGTGGATAATGCGTCCGAATTTGTTTCGCGTTTTGTCATCCTTGAGCAGTGGTGTCCCGGTAAACGCGATATAAGACGCGTTGGGAAGTGCCGCGCGCATGCGCTGATGATTTTCGCCGCTGTGGCTCCGGTGCCCCTCATCTACGAGGACGATCAGGTTCTCGCTCTCATTTTTACATTCCGGCAGTTTTGAGGCTGTGCGAAATTTATCGATGATTGTGAAAATGATGCGCTCTGCGCCCTGGCCAATGCGCTTTGCGAGATCGCGGCCTGAGCTCACCTTTGATTTCTCGCCTTCCTTCTTTGAGGCGATTTCAGAACCGAACGCGCCACCAGACAAGAATGTCCTTGCCAATTGCTTTTCAAGATCGGTGCGATCAGTGACCACCAATACGCGGCAGTCCTTGAGGCTTTCGTGCAGCAGAAGCGCCTTGCAGAGGAAAACCATAGTGAAGGATTTTCCGGAGCCTGTGGTGTGCCAGATAACACCGCCCTCGCGTCCTCCACCGGCTTTTTTCTTATTCATCTGGTCAATGAGCGCTTTGATTCCAAAGACTTGCTGATAGCGAGCGGCGACCTTGCCGACCTTCTGGTCGAACAGGATGAAGAACCGGATGAACTCAAGCAGCCTATCTTTGCTCAACAGGCTGATAAGCATCCGGTCTTGACCTGTGGGTAGCTGCGGTGCCGCCCACAGGCTCTCAAAATATTTCCTGACCTCGGAGGGTCGGTGCGCGAATAGCCCGTCCTTCTCAGATGCGCTGATCGGCTTGTTCTTAATCGTTGTGAAGTGCGCTTCGTCGAGCAGTTCCTCTCGCCAGCCAGACCAGAATTTCTTGGGTGTCCGGGCTGTGGCATACTTACCGTCGGTAGCGCTGATGGCCATGAGCAGCTGCGCGTAAGCAAACAGCTTCGGAATCTCATCCGGTTTTTGATTGCGGATGTTTTGGCTGATGCCTTCTTCGACCATCGACTTGTTGGGGTTCCCGGAATCAGGCCGCTTGGCCTCGATGACGACGAGCGGCAGACCATTCACGTAGCAAACAATATCCGGGCGACGTGTGCTGACGCCGCCCGAGCGTAGCACTTCGAGTTCCTCGGTGACGACGAAGCTGTTCTCTTCGGGCTCATCCCAATTGATAATAGGAATGGTGGGCGAGTATTTCTTGCCATCGATGAATTCTGTGACGGTGACGCCTAGGGTCCATGCGCCATAGAGCTTCTCATTCGCGACAAGCAGGCCGTCGTGCATCGCGGGTGTGGTTAGCTCACGCACGATTTGCGCGATGCCATCATCCGAGAGAGACCGTGCTTGGCCTTTATAATCAAAGGTGCGTTTACGCAGCTCGCTCATCAGTACGTCGACCAAAACGACCTCTAGCGCACTGCCACGCATAGCCATACATTTCTCGGGCGACAGATAAGTCCACCCCATTGATAGCAACGTATGTAAGGCGGGTAGCTTCGCGCTAAATTCCTCAGCTGTTTCCGGAGTCACGGTCATGCAGCCAGCTCCGTTGCTCTCACTCGGCGCTTGCCGGTAAGCAGCTGCTGCATAAGCGCGGCTCGTTCGCGTTTTAATGCCCGAAGTTGATCGCGCAGCGCCCTAAGCTCCGCATCAGCTGTTGAAAGGCATGTTGCTATTGTTTCCTGCTCTTCTAATGAAATATTGGGTACCTTTAGATTTCCAACAATCGTGGTGTTGAGGTTCTTCTGCGTACCCGGCTGACCACTATTTGACAGCCTGTCGGCCATGAATTCCAAGTAGTGATACAAAAACGCGATGCTGAGAGTCTCCTTAACGTTTCGAAAAACAACAAAGCCGTCGTGGATGCACACCGGAATTCCTACGATTTTCGGAACGCCGATTGTTGCACAGATTGACATTATCAGTTCCCCAGGCTCAACAGCGACGCTTGCATCGACGCCTGCCGGTGATAGGTACTGCGTTGCTTCTGAAAGATATTCGGAAGTCGAGGACGTTACGTCTGAGATACGAACCCAGCCTCGGCCGGTAGGAGCAAACCATTTTTTGTTAGAGATTGGCCTTGGCGAAGCTCCGCGCCGTATCTCGCACAATTGATTCAGCTCAATATGATCCCATTTCAGGGTGGCGAAGCGCTTGAAGCGCTTTTCACCCGTCAGTAGCCGATCAGACAGACCTCTTTTTTGGTTCTGCCTATTCTCAATTAGCCGCGCGGTCGTTTCGATGGCTCGGTCCCACGTCGATAGGACTGCATAGATGCGTTCCTGTTCAGGCTTTTCCGGTATATGAAATTGCCAATCAAGCCACCTATCCAGCTTGAAGAGCATCTTCTCAATGTGCACTCCAATGCTACTATGGAAGCACGTCTGCTGAAAATAAATCGATTCCGAGAGATACTTTAAGAATGGCAGGAAGAAATTGCCATTGGATTGCAGCACCGCGTACTCGTTTGATAYGACAGCGCCATCCAATTCCGCGGGCACAATCCCACAAGCGCCGTGAACAATCTGACGTTTGGAGATCAGAAAATCTCCCTCTCGAATGTAGAATTGCGTTTTGACCTTAACTTTCTTCCCAAAAAGCTTTTCTCTTTCAACGACGCCGCCGCGACCCCTTTTTACGGTTACGAGGGTGTAGAGAGTATTGTCTTCGAGCACCGCGGGCCGACGGACCTCGGACAGGTGCCTTGAAAGGGGCGACTGCTCCCAACCATCCGGCAAGTTATAGAGCTTCGGGGCACCTGCCTGGACGGAATCTGGATATCCATTGATCTTTGCCATGCTCAGTATCCGAGCTCCTTGAGATACCCATCCATTTGAATCTCAAGCTGCGCCAATTCGATCTTTAGTTTCTGGCGTTCTGAACGGACAGCAGCCAAATCAACGTCTTCCGTTTCGACGAATGTGTCGACATAGCGCGGTATATTGAGATTGTAGTCGTTGTCTTTGATCTCTTCATACGATGCGAGTGAAGCATATCTCTCGACCGGTTTGCGCGCTTGATACGTTGCTACGATCTTTGCGATATTTTCTTCCGTAAGCTGATTCTGATTCTTGCCCGATCTGAATTCGCGGCTGGCGTCTATGAAGAGAACGGATTTATCCTTTTTCGTCTTGCGAAAGATCAGAATCGCTGCGGGGATACCGGTGCCATAAAAGAGCTTCTCTGGTAAGCCGATCACTGCGTCGAGCAGATTTTCCTCAAGCAACTTCTGGCGGATTACACCTTCGCTCGATCCTCGAAATAATACGCCGTGCGGGACCACCACGCCCATCCGCCCAGTCTTTGGTTTAAGCGTTTCAATCATATGGAGAACGAACGCATAATCGCCCTTGGTTTTCGGAGGAATGCCACGACGGAAGCGCCCAAACTTGTCGCCCGCCGCGTTCTCAACGCCCCATTTTTCAAGGCTGAATGGGGGATTGGCGACCACGATATCGA
>NZ_JBFRFR010000157.1:0-8956 GCF_052114925.1 Bradyrhizobium sp. 2TAF36
TCGGAACGGTGCTCCAGCGCGCCATTGAGAATAAAAACACGAGCTCATACACAATTGAAATTGCTCGTAATTTTCTCACCTCGATGATTCGGCGGCCTCGCCAGCCACTGTCGGAAATTCCGGCACGCCTCACAACAGCGTGCGCCTTTCGCTCCGGGATCGTAGTATTGTCGTCGGAAGCTGCCGACGCACGAGACCGGGGATCTTGCCTATCCACGCGATCGCGGCGCTCGACGAGATGCACTCCAGAATTAGGCTGAGGATCGCGACTGCGGTCGGACGGCGCGGCAAATGGAGGACATGATGGCGTGGCGTGACGACAAGGCCCGGGCAACCTTGATCCGCGATGCAGCAGGCAGCGTGCCGCCGGGCAAGAGCCCGCGGGCCTTTGCCGAGCCCTTGTTCGGCTACAGCAATATCGAGGATCTCGACAATTACGACGCCGCCTCGCTCGCCGTCCTGGCGGAGCAAGCCTGGGAGCATGTGCAGCGGCGCACGTCGGGCAGCGCCGATATCCGCGTGGTCAATCCGACGTTGCCGAACGGGCGCGAGATTTCCGTGCTCGAGATTCTCAACGACAACATGCCTTTCCTGTACGACTCCACGATGGCGGAGCTCGCCGAGCAGGGCATCGAAGTCACCCTCGTCGCCCACCCGATCATCGCCGTGGAGCGCGATGCCGAGGGCAAGCTGCTGCGGTTCTACGGCGAGGCACTGCCGGAGGGCGCAAGAGGCGCGCGCGAAAGCCTGATCCACCTCCACATCACCCGCCTGGACGCCGACGCCGATCGCCAGAAGCTGATCGACGGACTGACCAGGGCGTTGAACAACGTCCGCGCCTGCGTCACCGACTGGCGCGCCATGCGTGACCGCGTCGAGGAAGCAATCAAGACGTTCGCTTCCAATCCGCCGCCGCTGCCGATCGACGAGGTCGCCGAGGCCAGTCAGTTCCTGCAATGGCTCTGCGCGGACAATTTCACTTTCCTCGGCGTGCGCGAATATCGCTTCTCGCCCGACAGCGATGCGTCCGACGACATCACCAGCGGCGAAGGCCTCGGCATCCTGCGCGATCCCGACGTGAAGGTCCTGCGACGCGGCAACGAAATGGTGGTGATGACGTCGGAAATCCGCGAGTTCATGCACGAGCCGACCCTGCTGATCGTCATCAAGGCCAATGTCTCAAGCCTCGTCCATCGGCGCATCCGGATGGATTATGTGGGGATCAAGCTCTATGCACCCGACGGCCGGCTCGAGGGCGAATTGCGCGTCGTCGGCCTGTTTACCTCCGGCGCCTATACCCGCTCGGTGCGGCAGATCCCTTATGTGCGCCACAAGGTTTCGCGGGTGCTGCAGCGCGCCGGCTTCGACCCGAACGGCCATTCGGGCAAGGCGCTCATGCATATCCTGGAAGATTATCCGCGTGACGAGCTGTTCCAGATCGACGTCGACACGCTCTACAATTTCGTCATCGAGGTCCTGATCCTCTACGAGCGCCCGCGCGTCCGGGCGCTGGCGCGGGTCGACAAGTTCGATCGCTTCGTCTCCATTCTCACCTTCATTCCGCGCGACAAATACGACACCGACGTCCGCACGCGGGTCGGAGCCTTCCTGTCGCAGGTCTACAAGGGGACCCTGTCGGCGTCCTACGTATCGTTCCCTGAGGGCGCACTTGCGCGCGTCCACTTCATCATCGGGCGCTATGAAGGCAAAACGCCCGTCGTCGAGCGCGCCGCGCTCGAAGCCGGCATCAGCGCCATTGCCGCGACCTGGACCGACAAGCTGAAGGCCGCGCTCACCGCGTCGACCGACGGCATGCGGGCGCGCATGATCGCCAATCGTTATGCCCAGGCCTTTAGCGGCGGCTATACCGAGGTTTTCACGGCGGAGCAGGCCATCGCCGACATCGCCACCATCGAAAGGCTGACGCCGGCCCGCCCGGTGACGATTTCGGTGCACCGCGACAAGGGCGAGGACGATCCCAGGCGCTTCGGCCTGAAGGTGTTCTCCGACGCCGCACCGCTATCGCTGTCCTATCGCGTGCCGGTGATCGAAAATCACGGCCTGCGCGTGGTCGACGAACGCACCTATCAGATCGTGCCCGGCAACAGGCCGGAGCCGGTCTGGCTGCATGAGATGACGATCGAGACCAGCGACGGCCAGCCGATCGAGATCAATCCGGAATTCAGCCATCGCCTGGAAGCCTCGATCATGGCGGTGGTCACAGATCGCGCCGAATCCGACGGATACAACGCCCTGATCCTGCGCACCGCGCTGGGCTGGCGCGAGGTCTCGACGATCCGGGCGCTGTCGCGCTATCTGCACCAGATCCGCGCTCCGTTCACCCAGGATTACATGTGGGAGACCTTGCGCAAGAACGCCGCGATCACGGCCACCCTCGTCGCACTGTTCCAGACCCGCCTCGATCCACGCCTCGTGCTTACCGATCGCGAGCGTTCGGCGCGCGAGACGGCACTCCTTGCCGAGATCGAGGAGCAGCTCAAATCCGTCGCCTCGCTCGATGAAGACCGCATCCTGCGCCGCTTCACCAATCTGGTGCAGTCAACCATCCGCACCAATCTGTGGCAGATCGGCGACGATGGACATCCGCGTCCGGTCATCTCCTTCAAGTTCGACGCGCGGCGGATCGACGATTTGCCGGCGCCGCGGCCTCTCTACGAGATCTTCGTCTCCTCGCCGCGGGTCGAAGGCATTCACCTGCGCTTCGGCAAGGTCGCGCGCGGCGGCTTGCGCTGGTCCGACCGGCCGCAGGATTTCCGCACCGAGATCCTGGGTCTCGTGAAGGCGCAGCAGGTCAAGAACGCCGTGATCGTGCCGGTCGGCGCCAAGGGCGGTTTCGTGCCCAAGCGGCTGCCGCCGCCGTCCAATCGCGACGCCTGGCTCGCGGAAGGCACCGAGGCCTATCGCATCTTCGTGCGCTCGCTGCTCGAGCTCACCGACAATCTCGACGGCGACGCCGTCGTGCCGCCCGATTCCACTGTGCGCCATGACGGCGACGACCCCTACCTCGTGGTCGCCGCCGACAAGGGCACCGCCACCTTCTCCGATGTCGCCAACGCGATCTCGGCCGAGAAGAACCATTGGCTCGGCGACGCCTTCGCCTCCGGCGGCAGCCAGGGCTACGACCACAAGAAGATGGGGATCACGGCGCGCGGCGCCTGGGAGGCGGTCAAGCGCCACTTCCGCGAGCTCGGCACCGACATTCAGACCATGCCGTTCACGGCTGCCGGCGTCGGCGACATGTCCGGCGACGTCTTCGGCAATGGCATGCTGCTCTCGCCGGCGACAAGGCTCGTGGCGGCGTTCGATCACCGCGACATCTTCATCGATCCCTCCCCCGACCCTTCGACCAGCTTCGCCGAGCGCAAGCGTCTGTTCGACCTGCCGCGATCGAGCTGGCAGGACTACAACAAGTCGCTGATCTCGCAGGGCGGCGGCGTGTTCTCGCGCACGCTCAAGGCGATCCCGCTCGCACCGGAAGTCCGCAGCCTGCTCGATCTCGACAAGGAGCAGGCCACGCCGTTCGAGGTGATGACGGCGATCCTGAAAGCGCGCACGGACCTGCTGTGGTTTGGCGGCATCGGCACCTATATCCGCGCATCTGCAGAGAGCGACGATCAGGCCGGCGACCGTGCCAACGATCCGATCCGCATCGCAGGCACTGACGTTCGCGCCCGGGTGATCGGCGAGGGCGCCAATCTCGGCGTCACCCAGCGCGGCCGCATCGAAGCGGCGCAGAAGGGCGTCAAGCTCAACACCGACGCCATCGACAATTCGGCCGGCGTCAACACCTCCGACGTCGAGGTCAATATCAAGGTCGCGCTGGCGCGCCCCGAGCGCGAGGGCCGCCTCAGCTTCGCCGATCGCAACAGCCTGCTGGCCGCGATGACCGACGAGGTCGGCACGCTGGTGCTGCGCAACAACTATCTGCAGACGCTGGCGCTCTCGCTCGCCGAGCGCAAGGGCGTGGCCGAGACCGGCTTCCTCACCCGCCTGATGCAGTCGCTCGAGCAGCGCGGCCTGCTCAGCCGCGCCGTGGAGTTCCTGCCCGACGACGCAGCGCTCACCGAGCGTACACGGCGCGGCCAGGCCCTGACACGGCCCGAGCTTGCCGTGCTGCTCGCCTACGCCAAGCTGACGCTCTACGAGGACCTGCTCCTCACCAGCGTGCCTGATGATCCTTATCTCGCCCGCAGACTGTCCCTGTATTTTCCGCGCGAGGTTCCCGATAGATTCCCGGCCGCGGTCGAGCTCCATCGCCTGCGACGCGAGATCATCGCGACCAGTCTCGTCAATGCCGTGATCAACCGCGGCGGCCCGGCGTGTATCGTGCGCCTGACCGACGAGACCGACGCCGATATCTCCACCATCGTCATGGCGCAGGTGGCGGTGGACGCGATCTACGAGCTCAGGCGGCTCAATGACGCGATCGACGCGCTCGACACCCGCATCGACGGGCAGGTGCAGCTCGGCCTCTACGCGACGGTCCAGGACCTCCTGATTTCCCGCATGGTCTGGTACGTGCGCAATGTCGATTTCAAGGACGGCCTCGAGGCGGTGATCGGACGTTTTGGCCCGGGTATCCGCGAGATCGCGGCCTCCCTCGACACCACCCTGCCGCCGGACCTGCAGGCCGCGCGCGGCAAGCGGCGCCAGGAGCTCACCGATGCCGGCGTCCCGGCCGGCCTCGCCGGTGAGCTCGCCGATCTCGACCCTCTGATCGCGGCACCCGATATCGTGACGGTCGCCGAGCGCACCTCCCGCGCCATCGGCGATGCTGCCGCAACCTTCTTCGCTGCGGAAGCCAATTTCCGTCTCGACCGCATCATCGCCGCCGCGCGCAGCGTGCCGGCAAATGATTATTTCGAACGCATGGCGGTCGATCGCGCCGTCGAGCAGATCGCCGGCGCCGAACGAAGACTGGCCGCGGATATGCTGGCAACCGGCCAGTCCGGCCAGCAGGCCGTCGAGACCTGGCTCGCGGCTCACCCCGAAGCGGCGCGCATCCGCCGCTCGGTCGAGGAGATTGCGGCCAGCGGCCTGACGCTTGCCAAGCTGACGGTGGCGGCGAACCTGCTGGGGGACCTGGTCAAAGTCTGAGCGCGTGCGAGGCAGCGATGTGAAACCTAGCCGGCGAACGGAGGAATCCCATGATCCACGCCACTTGCCACACCGCCGATAATGTCCGCTGCATCGAGTTCGATGCCACACCTTGGTTCAGCGAGGCTGACGCTCCGAGCATTGTCGATCTGGCCCGACGAGGCTGGACCAGCACGGCGATTGCAGAGTCCCTCGAGCACCGACGAGGATACGAGGGCTTGCACGATCTCGTCGAGTATGCGGCGAAGCGACTGCAATCGGAGTCCCTGGAGGACCCGACCTGGGAAACCTTCGCGTGCGTCGTCGATGGACCCGAGGCCGTCGCGTGGCTCAGGGAGAACCGGCCCAACGTTGTGGCAAGGATCCCGTAAGACACGAGAAGCGCAGCAAAAGCCACAATCGATCGGCGGCAAACGAAGCGGAAAGGCGCGCCCGGAACGATCTGAACCCCCGACTCGATTGCCGCATTCGAGCGCGAGGCCTATGCTGGCATCCGGCAATCACGCGGCCGCCCATCGTGCGGCGGGGCAGCCTCACGATGGATGGCTCGCATATCCATCCGAAAGGCTACGCTATGACCATTGCCCCCACGCTCCACCGATACCTGGCTGCCGAGAACATCCAGTATGTCGAGATCCCGCACGTTTTCACCATGTCATCCGCGCGCACGGCGCAGGCCTGCCACGTCTCGGGCGATCGTTTCGCCAAGGCCGTCGTGCTGCGCCATGACGGCGGCTATATGCTCGCGATCGTTCCGGCATCGCACCGTCTCAACTTGCCGGACTTGAAGGAGAAGCTCGGCGCGGATCTCGTGATGGCGAACGAAACCGAGATCAACAGGCTGTTCGCGGACTGCGCGCATGGAGCCGTTCCGGCGGTAGGCCGATGCTACGGGCTCGATCTCATCGTCGATGACAGCATCCGGGCGCAGCCCGAGATCTATATCGAAGCCGGCGACCATGAGACGCTGCTTCACCTGACGCATGCACAGTTCGAACGGCTGACGGCCAGTGCGCCGCATGGACGCTTCAGCACGCACGGTTGACGCAGCATGGCAGCGGGATGATTTTTCCTGCGCCTTCGTCGCGGCGCGCGTGCGGTCGCGCCCGGTTCGTAGTATAATCGCGTCACGGGGGCTGCGTTCGCAACGGAGGTCCTCCATGAAGGTCAAGGACGTGATGCACAAGGGTGTCGATTGGGTCAGCCCGGACACCCCGATCACCGAGATCGCGAAGTTGATGCAAGGGCACGACATCGGCTGCATTCCGATCGGCGATGACGACCATCTGATCGGGATGGTGACCGATCGCGACATCGTCTGCAAAGGCCTCGCGAGCAAGAACTTCAACGCCGCGCGCATGACGGCGCGGGACGTGATGACCGAAGGCATCCATTGCTGCCGGGAAGACGACGATCTGGCGAAAGCCGTGCATCACATGGAGACGCTGAAAATCCGCAGGCTGCCCGTGATCAACAAGAGCAGGCGGATGGTCGGCATGATCAGCCTGGGCGATGTCAGCCAATTCGCCAGCGTTGATCTGTTGACCCAATGCATCAAGGGCGTGTCGGCCCATCATTGATGGCGACCGCCACCCGGCGCCCGGAACTTCGTCGCATCGCTCGCAGGACCCCGCTGCCGGCGAACGCGCACGCTATGATACGCGACCTGCCAAGAAGCTGCTCCGCCGTCTTCTCGTCCCCATTGTCACCTGCGCAGCTAATTCTTCAATTCGTTCCGCAGCTCATTCTTGGCGTTCCGCATCTTGCTCGCTCCCCTGAGCGGGGGCTTCGGCGGCGGAGTCGGATTCGCCCAGCCTGCCATCTGCAGGCAGGTGAGCAGATCGACATAGCTTTCTATTCCCTCTGCAGCAGCCTCGCCTTCGCAACTATCGCGCGCGGGGCCCGGAACAGTCAGCCAGGTCGAGCTCAGCTGTTGCTGCGCAATTGTCTCGTCACGCACGCACTCGCCGGCGTCCTGCGCCAGGGTGAGCCCTGAGGCCTTGTCGTCGGCGGAAACGTCCCGGCAAAGGGCTTCCACATTGAAGATGGGCACACGGTCTGAAATCGGAATCGTGGGCTGGCCAAGAAGCGACAGGACCAAGAGCGCTGCTTTCATAAAATCCTCCCTTGAATCGGGTTGGACGGGAAAGCTCCGGGGAGGTTAGGCCCGGTTTGTTTCCGGCCGGCTTCGCCCGGCCGGCAAAGGGTTTCGTCCTTGCCCGGCAGCGCATTGTGGCTTCCCGACGGACGCCGGTCGCGGCGCGTCACGGCCGAAGGCGAAGCTTACCCGGGTCTTCGCACGTAGAGCGAGATAAACCGGTCGATCATCGGGTTGATCTGCTCCGGCACCTCCAGCGACAGGAAATGTCCGGAGCCGACGGCCTTGGCCGTGACCAGCTGCGGGCACAGCTCCGCAAAACGATCCAGATCCGCGAGCCGATGGGCCGCTTCGATGTAGAGCACCGGGACCCGGCACGCCTGGGCGCATTCACGCGCCCGATGCACATCCCAGGGAAACAGACTTGTAAACGTGGACACCAGCACGTGCTGTGGCGTCGCCAGAAAGGTCTGTTCAACATGGGCGCGGCATCTGTCGGTCGGCAGACAGGAGTCCGCTACGATTTTCCGTACCTCGTCCGCAAAATTCGCGCCCCTTAAGCCCTCCAGATACCCGGCGAACACCGTCCCTGCCGAGGCAGGGAAGAGCACCCCTGAGTCGAGCAGCACCAGGCCTGCAGGAAAGTCCGGATAGCGGGCGGCGATTTCGAGCGCCATGTTGCCACCCATGCTTTGACCCACGATGATCGGCTTTGTGATCTGCTGTCGGTTGCACAGAAAGACGAGATCATCGGCGAAGCTTTCGATCGAATACGCCTGTTGCGGCTTGTCGCTCTCACCATGCCCGCGCAGCTCGGCATTCAATGCCCGACCTTGACTGGCGAAATACTCCATCTGCGGCGCAAAATGCGTGCGATCCCCGCCGAGGCCATGGACGAACAGGAATTGAAGCGGTCCCGCGCCGGCAATGTCGAAGGACAGCTGGATTCCGTCATGCGCGAGCTTCATGGGTCATCTCCATATTCACCGACATGTCCAGGCGTCTCTGGCGAGTCCTCAATCTAACCGGCGCCACACGGCCGATAAAGACGGGAACCACTGCTTCGCCGTGGTGCCATGACGCTGCGGCCGACCAAGCGCACCGGCCGCACATTCGGCGATGCCACGCGATTTTTCGCTCCGCCGAGGCCGGCCGGAAAGGCCGTCACCAGCTCCAGGCTTACGCGGTGACGAACATGAGCAGCGGCGCGATGATCTCGCCCGGCGCAGAAATGGGAGGTTTTGGAGTGCCCAGTTTTGTAGCGGAATGGCGCGCCCGGAACGAGGCGACCGATGCACAGCTTCACATTGAAAAATCAGTACAAATCAGCGCGACTGCCGCCGGGCTTGTACCACCACTTGTGACCACCGACAAGGCGCGGCAGAGCAGCCATCCAGCGCAGCCAACAGCTCCCCGCACTGCTCCCTTTCACCCCGCTTTGCAATCGCTCTTCACGAGCATGAACGAGCCTAGAGGCTTAGATTGTTGACCCTGATACATGTACTCGAAGGCAATCCCGCCATCGAGACCGTTGGTTGTGCGCTTTCCCAAAGCAGAAGGCGAATTTCTGGCCTAACTGCAGAAACCTTGTCCCCCCGCCATGCAAGACGTACCGGGAACACGATTCCATAGATCGATGCCAGGACTGCCAAACTCCCAACGACTATTGCAACGTACATGGTCCGTCGGGCCGCTCGCTCAATCCGGTAACTCATCATCAAGCCTTTCGCAGCGTCCTCT
>NZ_JBFRFR010000158.1:0-8660 GCF_052114925.1 Bradyrhizobium sp. 2TAF36
TAAGCTGAACGATGTCGATCCGCTTGCCTATCTGACCGATGCCCTCACCAGGATCGTCAACGGCCATCCAAACAGCAACATCGATGAGCTGCTTCCGTGGGCCTATTGCCGTCACGACCTCAAAGCCGTGGCCTGAGAACGACGCTTACTCATAAGTGCACGCCTGCCGCAGCAGAAACCGTCAACATGGCATTGACAGTTTCTTGCGGGGGAAGACTTCGAGCGGATGCCTGTAGTTGGTTGGCGCTTGACCGTCGCGATCAGGGCAGGTGAGAGACGATCGGCCGCTTGGTTTAGTGGACCGGCAGGGGCGTCCTCATCCTGACGAACTCCGCAAGGGAGCCCACGGTCTCAAAAATCTCACCGCTGAACTCGCTGCCATCGACTTCGAAGCCGAACTGCTCCTCGAGCGAAGTCAGCAGTACGACCACGGCAAAGGAATCAAGCTCGGGCATGCTGCCGAACAGGGGCGTCGACGCGTCGAGCGTGCTGGCCCGGTCCTCGATGCCGAGCGTCTTCACGATAACGGCTTTGACGGCTTCAAACGTGCGATCATCAATATTCATTTTGTTCTCCAATTGCTCAAGCCTATACAAGCACTTCAACCGGCGGCGGGTGTCCAAGGAAAGCAGTGGGGCTGGCTGTTAACCCGTAGGCGCCGGCCTGAAACAGAACGATCAAATCGCCAATTTCGGCTCGCGGCAAGCTGACGTTGTCCCCGAGCAAATCCAGCGGGGTGCACAGACAGCCGACGACGTTCACAACTTCCTCGGCTTCATTGCCAAGCCGGTTACCGACCGCGATCGGATAATTTCGCCGGATCACCTGTCCAAAATTGCCGGACGCGGCGAGTTGATGGTGCAGTCCGCCGTCGACCACCAGGTATTGGCGTCCCCGCGACTCCTTGCGATCGACGACGCGGGTGACGTAGACGCCGCACTCGCCGACAATGTAGCGGCCGAGCTCGATGACCACTCGTGCCTCGGGCAACTGTGGCTCGATGGCAGTCTCGAGTAGCTCCGCGAGGTTGCCGGCGATGGCCGACAGCTCCAACGGGTGATCCTTGTCAAAATAGGGAATGCCGAATCCGCCGCCGAGGTTAACGTAGCGGATCGGCGGCGACTTCCGGGCCAACTCCAGAATGAGATCAACTGTGCGGCGTTGCGCCGAGCAAATGAGATCTGCGCTCAAGTTCTGGGACCCGGCGAAGACATGGAATCCCAGAAACTCGACGTCCGCGGCCGCGATGTCGGCGAGCAGAGATGGCACCTTTTCGGCATCGATGCCGAACTGCTGCGGACCCCCGCCCATGCGCATACCTGAACCCTTCACCTCGAAGTCCGGGTTCACGCGGACTGCGATCCGCGGGCGCACCCCTAGCCGCTCGCCGGCCTTGATGACTCGCGCAACCTCGGTGGCCGATTCGATTTCGATGATGACACCCGAGGCAACGGCCTGCGCTATGCTTGCCTCGTTCTTGCCGGGGCCGGCAAAACTGACATTGGCCGGGCGCATCGGCGTGTCGAGCGCCGTTCGCATCTCGGATGCCGACGCGACGTCGAAGGCGTCCACCAGCGTCGCGAGATGCTGCGCCACCGCAGGCATTGGATTGGCCTTGATTGCGTAGCTCAACTTGATGCGCCGCGGTAGCGTTGACCTGAGCAGTTTGACCCGATCGGTGAGCAACGCGCGATCATACGCGAAGAACGGCGTGGAGCCGACCCGCTCGGCCAGCCGAGTGAGTGGGACGCCACCGACGGCGAGTTGACCCTCGATCTGGCCAAACGCGGCTATGGTTGGTCGCAGGGCCAAGAGGCAAACTCCTTTCTCAGCATGGCGCGGTCGAACTTGCCATTTGGCGATCGCGGGATTTCATCCCGGATGATGACGGCCGAGGGCACCATGTAGAGCGGCAATCTGCGCTTCATTGCGGCGATGATGGCGGTATGATCGGTGCCATTCGCTCCAGTAGGGCTCGCGACAAGCAGGATGCGCTGGCCAAGATTGCCATCCTCCACGCCGAGCGCCACCGCATCGCGAACGAGCCCGGTCGCGTAGGCCTCATCCTCGATTTCGGTCGGGCTTATTCGGTAGCCGGAGGTCTTGATCATCTCGTCCTTGCGTCCGACGAAGTAAAGGAAGCCCTCGTCGTCGGTCACCACGGCGTCGCCGGACCAGACTGCGATCTCGGGCGTTCGCCATGAGGCATCCCGTCCCGGCGCCGGCCGGAATCGTGCGGCCGTGCGCTCCGGGTCGTTCCAGTAACCCATCGCAACTAGGGCGCCGCGGTGAACCAGCTCACCTTCTTCACCCGGATCGCACCTGGTGCCGTCGGGCCGAACCACGAGGATCTCGGCATTCGGAATCGCTTTGCCGATGGAGCCGGGCCGGCGATCGATCTCCGCTGGCTCGAGGTAGGTGGAGCGGAATGCTTCGGTCAGGCCGTACATCAGATACGGCTTGGCTTGCGGGAAGTGGGCCCGCAGCTTGTCAAGGACAGGCTTGGGCATCTTCCCGCCGGTGTTTGCGAAGTATCGCATGGTTCGCGTGGCCTCGGGGGACCAGTCCTGCTCGGCGATCTGGATCCACAGCGGCGGCACACAGGTCAGGCCTGTGACGCCATGCCGGGCGCAGAGCCGCGCGACGTCGCCGGGCAGGAGGTAGTTCATGAGCACCACGTGCGCACCGACGCTGAAGGCGGTGGTGAGTTGGCTAAATCCGGCATCGAAGCTTAATGGCAGAGCGGCCAGGATGACGTCGTTGGCATTGTTCCCAAGATATTGGCTCACGCTCTCGGCGCCAACGATCAGGTTTCGGTGACTGAGCACGACGCCTTTGGGTTTGCCCGTGCTGCCCGACGTGTAGAGGATCGCAGCCATATCGAGATCAATGGCGGCGTTTCCTGTCGGGCCCTGATCTTCAGAAGCAGACGACTGCGGCCAGCGGTGGATCGCCGCTCCTATGTTACGCGAGATATTGTGCGGTCCGGCGTCAACGAGCAGGATGTGCTCGACACTAGGGCTCGTGCTAAGCGCATCGCCAAGGAACTCCAGCCGTTCGGAGGAGGTAACCAGCACGCGCGCGCCACTGTCGGCGAGGATGTGTGCGATCTGGTGAGCACGCAGAAGGGGATTGATTGGCACGAAGGTCCCGCCGGCTGCGGAAGTGCCGAATATTGCCGCGACCGTCTCGATACGCTTCTCCAGAAACACCGCCACGCGCTGCTCCCGCTCGAGGCCGTGGCTGGCGAGCTTTGCGGCCACTGAGCAAGCCTGCTGCCACAACTCCGCGTAGCTCAAGGTCGTGCTTCTATATGTCAGCGCCGGCGCCTCTGGATGTGAGGCGGCGCGATGTTGGAGCAGGTGATGCAAACTCGTCCGTATCATCGTTTGACCCATGTCCGACCCGCCTGTTCCGTTCACCACGTTACGCAGGTGAGTTCACTATAGAGGTCGTCGATCTGCTCCGGGCGCAAGGTCGCGCTCCGAAACATTTTTGGTCTCGGCGACTTCAGCATGATCGATCGCCTCGGGCGATCGCCTACGACGCGCAGCTCCGTCAGCGTCGCCAGGATCCCGTGGCGAAGCAGCAGATGGCGCGCGACGTACATTGCGACCTTGTGAAACAGCTTTCGATTGCCGACGTACAAGATCGCAGCAAACACTGGAAGGTTCTTGCGCCGGACCCTGCGGAACATGACGTAGCAGGTCGAATTGCCTTCAACGACCACGATATGATGTGCCGCAGCCGCGCGCGCGTGGTCGCGATAGATCTCCAGGTCGCGATCATGCAGAGTACGCTCGATTTCCTGCGGCTCGGAGATGACGCGCACCCGCTGTGATACGAGCGGAAATGGCAGATTCGGGACAAGGGCGGTCGTCGCATCCAGGTGGGAGAACTTCAGCCGGAGATTGAGCGGTATCACGTTTCCGCTCGGCGAGAGATCAGTGAAATGGTAGCCCTTCTGCGCGAGCAGTGCGTTGAGCAACAACACGCTGCGCGTTCGGTATTCGTCAAGCACGCACCAGGCGGCAAGATTGCAGAACCGCTCGGTTTGGCCATCTATTCTCCGCTCGGAATAGAACGCCAGATAAGCGCCGACGATCCGTTCGCCTGCACGCAGCAGGAAGCCATGGTTTGGCGGGCTGCACCTCCATGGCGGGGTGATTGCGGCCTCCCACTCGGCGCTTGTGATGCGCGTATTCAGCTCGGCATGCAGAAACTTCGCCACCGCTGGTACATCCGCGAAGGTGATAGGATGGATCACTGCCGCGGCCGCCGATTTGTTCGACATCGAACTGTTTAGCGGATGCATCACTTCGGACTGCTGCAGCTGCGTGGGAATATCTCGAAAACTGTGGAGCTTGCTGGTCGTCGATGAACGGGGCGGCTGGTTCATGACTGCTTGGGTCGCCTGTAGGTTACGAACGGTCTGAGAGCAGATTTCTGATCCGCCGAAAATGATCTGTGGTTCTTCAGCCTCCTCTTCAATGCGGAAAGGTATGGCGCCCAGGCATAGGCGCCGTTGTACTTCAGAAAAAACTCCAGACGCCCGTCGAACGGATCAACCTTCACGCGCCCTCTGACCAAGTCAGAACCAGTCGTATCCACGGGGGCGGGGGTGGTGGTGAAGACGGCTTCATAGCCAGCCGTTCTGCACAGATCGATCGTTGAGGAATCATGATCGCCGTAAGGAAGGGCGAATAGACGAACATCTTGTGTCGTCAGGTCTTCAAGCTCGTGACGCGAGCCCTCGATCTCTTCCCGGGCATCTCCAGGAGCCAAACGCGAGAGGCGAGGGTGGGTGCGGGAGTGAGCCCCAACGGTGACAAGCGCCGATGGCAGCGTTGCGATCTGTTCGGCCGACATCACAGTCTCGATGGAGTCGGGGCTGCCATCTTCCATCGACCAAGGTGGAGGCCCGCCCAACGTGCCGGTTGGAACAAAAATTGTCGAATGAAACCCGCGTGCGGTAAGCGCCGGCAAAGCATTCTTGGCGACGCTGACATACGCGTCGTCAAATGTAATCGCGACGTTGGCTTTACCCGAAGGCAAGCTCCCACGGTGCGATGCCGGTGAGACCTGAGCCTTGCGTCGGATCGACTCCAATTGGCGTACGAAATTCGATCGATAGGCGTCGGGTATGCCGTGATAGTAGAGGATGACCAGCTTGGGGGCCGGCGAACGTCCTGCTAGTCCCAGCACAAATCGTGACAGTCCTCGCGCCAGATAATAGAGCAGGCTGATTGTTAGCTTCGTTGTGCGCTTGGCGCTTGGACCGACTGAGATGTCACGCCTGACCAGCGGCGGCTTCCGGGCGGGCCCAGCGGGCGGGGCTTCAGCGCGAGCCGGCTGTACACTTCCGCCTAGACCGGTATTTGAGCTGGGCACTGCGGTCAGGCCGATCCAGCTACCTGGTAGAGAGTTCGTCCACACTCCGGCCATCCACTATATGCTCGTTTGACAATTGAAATTATATCAAAATAAATAAATACACGCGAGTTAAATTTTAATATAAGCGTATTTACCATAATAATCGAATTCTTGGTTTTCGTAACTCCAAGCGTTTGGCTGTGCAAGGGATTTTTCGAGTAAAGTGGCTTGACTGCAGCGAGGTTGATCGCCGGCGTGTCAGTTAAGCGCGAATTACGTTGCGCGATATCGGTGATGTCCTAATCTATTTCAAAGTTTATTGTGCAATATTATGATTTGATCCGTGGCCTTGCAAAGTACGGCGCGCGCCACGCGGTAATAAAAGCGGCATGAAGGCTATGGCAAGGTCACCTCTAAGTTCCGCTCGAATCCAGCTAGCTCGTCGCGGGCGGCAGCTGACGAATATCTTGTTGGCAGAAGGCCACCAGGGACTCGCTGAACGGGTCAGAACCGCAGCCGCAACGTGGATGCGCCCCAAGCGAATTGCCTGGCCTGTGCTGCCCGAAGACATCTTGGCCGCCGACCTCAGTCGACCCCTCCCAAGATCGATACCCAGAATGAGATCGGGTGAACCGATTTCAATTAACTGGGTGACGACGCCGACGGGACCCGGATCCGGAGGCCATACAACCTGTTTTAGGATCATCAAGTATCTTGACAAAGCCGGGTACGACAATCGGATCTTTTTCTATCACATTCATGGCGCCGACCAGAAGTATTTCGAGGGCGTCGCGCGCGAACACTACGGGCTGACGTGTCCGATAAGTGATATTCGCAATGGAATGCCGGACGCTGACGCGGTGGTCGCGACAAGTTGGCCAACTGCCTATGTCGCGTTCAATGCGGCCTGTGCCGGGAAGCGTTTCTATTTTGTCCAGGACTTCGAACCATATTTCGAGCCTGTCGGCGCGTACAGCGTGATCGCAGAGAATACTTACCGAATGGGATTCCATGGCATCACAGCGGGAGCGTGGCTGGCGCAAAAGCTCTCGCGTGAGTACGGCATGGATGCGGACCATTTTCCGTTCGGCTGTGATACGTCACGCTACCATCGTGACCCGGTGTCCCGACGTTCAGGAGTCGCATTTTATGTGAGAACCGGAACGCCCCGGCGCGGGACCGAGCTCGGGCTGTTAGCTCTCGAGCTATTCGCCAAACGGCAACCCCATGCCCAGATACATTTGTTTGGTGAGAAGTTGGAGGGCCTGACCTTCAACTGCATCAACCATGGCTTGGTGAGCCCAGCCAAGCTCAACGAGATATATAATCAGTGTTTCGCGGGAATCTGCTTGTCTTTTACCAATGTGTCCCTGGTTCCGCATGAAATGCTCGCCGCAGGTTGCGTTCCGGTCGTCAATGATGCCGAGCACAATCGCATCGTGCTCGACAATCCGTACGTCCGCTACACATCTCCAACTCCTCACGCCTTGGCTTCGGCTTTGGAAGACCTCATGCAGATGGCCGATTTCAATGCTCTGTCACAGATCGCTGCGGAGAGCGTCAAATCAACGACGTGGGACGATGCAGCAGCGGCAGTCGACGCGGCTTTCAGGCGAGCCTTGAACGCGTCACGGCAAACGCAAGTCCTGGAAAGCTGTCTCGCGACGGTCGATTAGCACCGCCGCCTTGTGCCCGGCGGGCCGAACCTCTCAGCTCCCCCCGTCAGTGTTGCAGGGTTGCGTGCGTACGATCGTTGCCTGTTGGTTCGACGCGTCGATAGTCACTATCTGCGCATCCCATCCGTTGACTGCCGAGCACCTCACGTCGATCGGGCGATATCCCCACGAGCCTTGGACGATGCGCAGACCAAGCACTGAGCCCGGCGTTCCTAGTCGAAAAGGTGCGCCGCCTCCTTGAACAAGCAGCCCGTCAATTTCGACGGATTCATTACCCTGGCTGTGTGGATAGAAGAAGGGGGCRGTGCCACCGCATGTACCAACTTCGACCATATGCAGCGTCACATTGCGGACTGTCAGCGCCGCTCCGTCATAGCCCTGGATCCCGTCGCCGTGCCAGTCGCGACACATCTCAGGAGAGGTGACCTTGACGTAGCTGTCCTCGATCCTGACGGCCGCGCAGCCACGGGACCGCCCGCCAACGCGGAAGCCTTCCGGCAGCCCATCGATCTTCACGCGACGTGCTATGTATCCACCGGTCGCTACCGCGGGCGCGTCGGCGYCAGTCGTCGTCTGGCCTGGCGCACGCACGAGAGAGACATCCTCAAGGAGGAGCCCGTTGTTGCACTTGCCGTTTGTCTCGTTGAGGATATGACCGCCCTGGATTTCGACCCGCCGCACTGTAACATCGTCGGCAGCGATGATGAGGTCGGCGTTCACTAGCCGCACATCCTCCAACACGGCGCCGCGCTTCGAGATCCGTACTGTCCTGGTGTAGGTTGTGGCCGGCTTCCAATCGAGGGGCACGCCGGTCGTCGACGGACCTGGAAATGAAGTTCTGGCCTGCGGCCGAGCAGGCACTTCTTCACCGATTGCTGCGGAGGTGAGCATTAAGATCGTTGCCGCGATGCCCGCGCCTATCGTCCGTGCAGTGCGGCCGTGGAGACGGTCTGCCGTGCGGGCTGCAATGGCAAACATCCTGTTCCTCCTCTTGAACTGACCAGACCGCCGGGAGCGTGGAATCGGATTAGGACCCGTCGGCGCCGTCCCTCGGCGTCTGTGCGTGTCGACCCCCGCTCTGGGCCCGTTGCGATCAGCCATGCGAGCATCTGTATTTGTCGGCAGCGTCACAATCTTGTGTCAGTATCCGTGCCGGAACACCAACCGCGATCGCCCCGGATGGAATGTCGGTCAGGACGACGGCGTTGGCGCCCACCGTCGCGCTTGAGCCGATCTCGATGGGTCCCAGCACGCGACATCCGGCCCCGAAGAACACGTTGTCCCCTACGGTCGGCCAGCGCAACGGCTTAAGGCGGCCCAACGTCACACTACCCATAATTGAAACATTCGTGCCCATGGATTCCACGACGATCACGCAACCGACCGGATGGGCGATGTACAGTCCTCCCCCGATCCTCGCGCCCGGCACCAACTCAAGTCCGTAAAGTCTCAGCAGGCGACGCTTCAGAATGCCAGGCAGCAACTTCACCTTCCGGCGATGCATTAGTGTGGCAAGCCGGAACCACGCCATCGCTCGCAGAGGGGGATGCCGAAAGAGCAGCTTGAGGAGCAACAGGGGTGTGAGCTCGCTCCTATTGGCAACATCCTCGG
>NZ_JBFRFR010000159.1:0-8507 GCF_052114925.1 Bradyrhizobium sp. 2TAF36
ACCCATAGCGGTCATGGGACCTTCTTTTGCCCGCCTGCATCCTGGAGCCTTTCTCGCAATGATGCTGTTCCCAGCATAGGCGATGCTGTCAACGTGCACGCCGTCGCCAATTGCTCGGGGTGTCCCCGGTCAGCTTCCTGAAGGCGGCGGCGAACGCGGTCTGGGAAGAATAGCCGAGCGCGACCGCGATCGAGAGGACCGACGCGTCGGTGCCGCGCAGCATGTTTTTGGCCTCCTCGAGCCGTTGCTGGCGCCGCCAGGCATGTGGGGAAAGCCCGGTGCTTTCCTTGAAGGCGCGGCAGAAGTGGAATCGCGAAAGACCGGCATCAGAAGCGAGCGCCGCGAGCGATACGTCAGCGTCGATGTCCGAGTGCAGGCGCTCGATGGCGCGGCGCAATACGACCGGTGAGAGGCCGCCCCGCGTCGGCTGGAACGTGGACGGCGCGCCGACATGCGCCGCCAGCAGGCGCGTGGCCAAGAGGTCCATCAGCTGATGCCTGAACAGTGTATCCACGACGACATTGCCCACCACGGCGTCGGTCGCGGTCAGGAGCAATCGGGATGTAATGGGGTCGGGATGCGCCGTTCGCTCCAGCAGATCGGTCGAGGTGGCGCTGTCGACCTCGCCTGCAACCCGCTCGAGCGTGGCGTGCGGAA
This sequence comes from Bradyrhizobium sp. 2TAF36, assembly GCF_052114925.1. Lineage (NCBI taxonomy): Bacteria > Pseudomonadati > Pseudomonadota > Alphaproteobacteria > Hyphomicrobiales > Nitrobacteraceae > Bradyrhizobium > Bradyrhizobium sp. 2TAF36. Next base: position 658 of record NZ_JBFRFR010000159.1, read on the forward strand.
GATAGAGTTGGATGACATCGACGGGTTTCGGAATATCCCACCGGGAGCTCGATCCTTCGGGGATGATGATCACGACTCCGGGACGAAACGTACCGATCGCAACCACGCTTCCCATCCGCCGCTCCATGCGCTGCACCGTGCCGTTGTAAGCCATGATGACGTGATGGCTCATGGGCGCGACGACGTCGTGCAGCGGGTCATGCTTCCAGTGGGCGATTCCGGCGCCGGAGGAATCCAAAGCCATGTGAAATGGCGTGGTCCCGAGCACCCGCGCCATTTCTGCACCGGCGGGAGGGCGCTCGGCATGAGCCAGAGTGACTTGGCACGCCTCAGGCGCAACTGACGCGTCCTCCAGGGAAGCGCGCAAGATATGCTTGTTCATGAACGTATCCTCGCACTCGGGAGGCGATGCAGGTGGTAAGCCGTGCCTCGGCTCGGCCAGGTCTGTTGCGTTGATTGCGAACGTCAGTGCGCGTCGAGTGCAGGCGGGCCAACCATTTCTCGAACCCTCGTTCCCGAAGGGTGAGAAAATGTGTACTGTTTCGAACGGAAAAGACCTTGCAGCCGGCCTGAATTGCGATCGAGTTTTCCTTGGCTTCTTGTCCAGGAAGGATCACAAGTGTCGTTTCTATTCGAAGATTATTGTCTCGATGCCAACCGGCGCGAGCTCAAGCGAGGCTCCGAGCTCATCCCCATCGGACCGAAGGTGTTCGACCTGCTGCTCTTCCTGGTCCGAAACCGGGAACAGGTCGTGACAAGGGACGATCTTCTGAAGGCGGTGTGGGAAGGACGGATCGTGTCCGAATCCACGCTGACCAGCCACGTCAATGCCGTGCGCAAGGCAATCGGGGATACCGGCAAGGAGCAACGCCTGATACGGACGGTTTCTCGCAGAGGCTTCCGGTTTGTTGGCGAGATCACCGAGGAAGAATTGCCCGCGCGAGCCTCGGTCACAGACCCAAGTACGGATCTTGGCGTTCAACATGTAAAGAACATTCAGGAGCCAATCAGGGCCTTTGAGGTCGATGCGCCGACGGAAACGCGAGAGGCTGCGCCAGTTTTTGCCGAGGCCGGGAGTCCGCCTCCGCTGCCCGACAGGCCTTCCATTGCGGTGCTCCCGTTTCAGAATATGTCTGGCGATGTCGAACAGGAATACTTTGCCGATGGAATGGCCGAGGACATCATCACGGCGCTGTCCCGTTTCAAGGCGCCATTTGTCATCGCCCGAAACTCCAGCTTCACCTACAAGGCGCGCGCTGTCGACGTGAAGCAGGTGGGGCGCGAGCTTGGGGTGCGCTACGTGTTGGAAGGGAGCGTTCGCAAGGCGGCAAACCGAGTGCGCATTACGGGACAACTCGTCGATACCGCTACTGGAGCACATATTTGGGCCGATCGGTTTGATGGCGAGCTCGGCGACATCTTCGATTTGCAGGACCAGGTGACTGAAAGCGTTGTCGGGGCGATCGCGCCTGCGGTGGAGAAAGCTGAGATCGAGCGCGCCAAACGCAAGCCGACCGCTAGTCTCGACGCCTATGCCCACTATTTGCGCGGTCTGGCCCGGCTTCATCAGTTTGGTAACCGGCAAGCGAACGACGAGGCATTGCGTCTGTTCAACCGCGCGATAGAGCTCGACCCGGAATTTGCCACCGCCTACGGTCGCGCAGCCTTTTGCTACCTCATTGCCAGGATCAATGGCTGGATTCCGGACACGGCGAACGCGATTGCCGAAGTGAAGAAGCTCACCCAACGGGCAGTTGAGTTGGGCAAGGATGACGCGAACGCGCTCTCCGCTGGCGGGAATGCGTTAGCGTTTGTTGTTGGGGATCTCGGGGTAGGTGCCGGCTTAGTTGATCGCGCGATCGCGCTTAATTCCAATTTGGCTGAGGCATGGAATTTCGGCGGCTGGGTAAAACTCTGGCTCGGCGAGCCGGAATCGGCGATCGAGCGCTTCGCACGAGCCATTCGCCTGAGCCCACTTGATCCGTGGCTGATGGGCATGCGAGCCGGGACCGCGTATGCACATTTCTTTTTGGACCGCTATGACGAAGCGGCATCATGGGCGGCAATGGCATTGCAGTGCAGCCCGGACTATCGGCCTGGATTACGGATCACCGCCGCAAGCAACGCAATGGCCGGTCGGCCGGAGCAAGCACACAAGGCCGTGGCTCGGCTGCGAGAACTCAGCCCCACGCTGCGCGTTTCCAATCTCAAAGATGTGCTTGGCCCTTATCGACGTGCTGAGGACGTCGCGCGATATGAGGAAGGATTGCGGCACGCAGGGCTGCCCGAATGACCATCTCGGCCCTGTCGTGAAATTTGCAAGACCGATTTGATAGACTCTGTTTGAACAACATGGGTGTCTTCATGGTTCGGCTTCCGGTTATTTTCTTGCTGGGAATTTTCTGTGCGTCACTGAGCAGTTTGAGCGCTTTCGGACAGAGTTGCGGCACAACGCCGCTCGACGTGCAAATCCTCGGTTCTGGTGGCCCCAGAATGAATCCCACTCGGGCATCGACGAGTTATCTGGTCTGGATCGAGGGGCGCGCAAGAATACTCATCGACATGGCCGGTGGTGCTCAACACCGCTTTGGTGAATCGCAAGCCAAACTCGAAGACTTGTGGATGGTCGGAATAAGCCATCTTCATCCAGATCACGTTTCCGACTTGCCAGCGTTCCTTTGGCTGAGCCACGAGGTCCGCAAGGAACCTCTCAAGGTTTTCGGTCCTACAGGCAACGATGCGGCCCCTGACTTTGCGATTTTCCTCAAGAGGCTTTTTGACGAGAAGAGTGGCGCATTTCCAGTGCTCGGATCGGCGTTAGGCGGCTCATACGGGGGCAGCGGCGTGCGGCCCGATATGGGGCGCGTTGTGGCGGGTGGCGTTCGACTTGATGTCGGAGTGATTGACGCTGTCAAAAGCGATCCATCCGTGGTTTTGCAGCGCGAGGGAACGACAGTCACGGCACGGAAAATCCCGCATGGAAATATGCCAACCTTGGCCTATCGCGTGCAGACCGGAAATGTGTCGATCGTGTTTAGCTCCGACCAAAACGGCACCGATCCGGGCTTCGTCGAATTCGCAAAGGGCGCGAACCTCCTGATCATGCATCTTGCAATCGCGCCCGGTGCGAATGTTCCCTTGCACGCAACACCGGCAGTCGTCGGACGCGTTGCCCAAGAGGCTGCGGTCAAGCAGCTCATCGTCAGTCAATTCGGTCTGTTTGAACTCGATGCGGCCATCGCTGATTTGCGAACTGCCTACAACGGGCCGCTCATCGTCGGAGCAGACATGCAGTGTACGCCAGTGCTGTGAGACCCACGGTCCTTCGCTGGTTGATGTCCGGTTATGGCCCCACAGCGGACCTGCCGCTGCCACCCGTCAGGCGTCAGCCTGTGCCCCCTTGGTTGACCTTGCTCAGTGTGTTTCCCGCACCGGCAACTGCCCCCTTGAGCAAAACCAGCTGTGGCTCTTCCACCGGTTGTTGAAAATCGCGGGAGCAACCAGTTTACGGATTGTTAGTAGATTCTATCGTAAATGGTTCAAGAAGATAACAACAACCATACCGGGTTCAATTACCCGACCAAATCCATGAATGCATCTGCTTTCCTGATCGCGACGGCCTTTGGCGCAGCATTCCTTGCTGTGGAGTACAAGTGGTACTACCAGCCCGACATGTTCAATCCGGATGTCGTGCTCAGCATCTTCTCTAACGAGCACATGAAAGCTCGCGCAGCAGTTCGGCACGTGCTGATCGATCCGGACTCGGCCAAATTCAGCTCATTGCGTTCAGTCGAGGCCGACGCGGCGCGATATGTCTGCGGCGCCGTCAACGCCAGAGACAAATCCGGCCAATCCATCGATGCCGCTTTCGTCTACACTGTGGCCGTTGACTTTGCCCGCATCGACGACGACGGCCGGATCACGCAGCTGCGCTCGGGATCTCGGCCTTGCCCCACTGAAAATGACAAAGTCGCGCAGCAGAAGCCTGCTCTTTCGCCTGGCATGCTGTCCGTTGCGCAAACCGTTCAGAAGGTTGCTCCGCAGGCCGGCACCTCAACTGTGTCAGGTCTGACGACGCGTGCACCTGCGGCAGGCGCAACGGCGTCCGGCGGGACCATGGAGCAGCAGCTCCGCGAGCTGGGCGCACGGACTGTCCCGCCTCAATCGGCCAATGGAGCCCAGGCAAACTTGCCGGGAGAGCGTGGGACCGGCAAGGAGAGTGAGTGGCGAGCCGATCAGCCTCCCGTCGCATGGCCCAAATTCCCTCCGGATCACCCTTTGGCGAGGTCAACCCGGAAACGGAGCCCCTCCGAAGCACTCGCCTTGGCGACCGGCGTCGAGGAACGCTGGAACCAAGCCAAGTTGTCCGGAAACGTCGCGATGCGTCCCTCGTCGGAAGAAATCAAAGAGGCGTGTCGCGCCTTGCTTGGGATCGATCCCACAGACAGCGAATATCGAAAAGCCTGGGCAACTTTCGTGCACCTGCAAGACATCGACCGCGATGTTGCGATGAAGTGAAGTGGGAGTGGTAGAAGAACTGCCTCCCCGCCTCTGGCCCAAGGACGACATCCGTCCAGACCACTTCGATGTCACTTTTGGCGCAAGCCGGCGCGGCTACTATGAGTGCACGTCCTAGCTAGGCCCGCCGCATCAGCTTGAGCGAGGCTGCAAGGCGCAGGCTGCGCTTGCCGGCGAGCGCGATGCCTTCGAGCTCACCGCTATCCGCAGTGCAGGTTCCGGAGAAGCCGATCCCGACCTCATAGCCGCCAAACACGGGGTTTTCGCCCTTCGCCGGCGTGTGCTCCTGGTTCAGCATCTCGCCCTTCCAGCGGCCGTCCGCCGAGGAATAGGAGCCGAGATAGTAGAAGAACGCATCGCCGCCGAGGATGCGGCCGTCGATCAGGAGCATCACGCCCGATAATCCGGCATCGACACCGTCAAGCGCGCGCAGGCTCATCCCATAGAGTCCGTTGGCGATGCCGCCCGGACCGACCGCACCACTCGGAGGCAACCCCTCGTCGTCGAGCCGAGTGAGATTGGCCCAGAATTTTGCGCCCGGCATGGTGTCCGCGCCACCCTCGAGACGGATCTGGTTACCGTGCAGCCGCCCGCGCGCACCGATCGAGGCGATATCGGCTCCCATCAGCGGCTTGTGATTGGGATCCTCGTTGTGCCGTTCGGTGATCACCTCGGCGACGATCTCGCCGTCGCGCTCGTCATAGGTTCCAAGGTGCGCGAAGGCCGAATTGCCGCCCAGCATCTTACCGTCATGCAGGCACATGATGCTGCGGCCGAACGCATCGTTGACGCCGTATTCAACCTTGTAGAGTCCATCCAGCAACGTCTTGAGCCCGCAAAATCAGAAAAGAATCGCGGGCTACCTAGCTAGGCCGTGATCCCATAAATCAGCCGATCGGTCGGCTTGCCAGAGTCCGCTATACCCCCGATAGCTACCAAATTCCGCAGCACAGCGAAATGATGCGAAGGGCCAAAACCAGAAATCGTCAACTTACCAGGAATACCGCACCACGCCCTTGCCGGCGTAGCTGGTGGTGACGTCGGAGAACTCGCCTTCGAAGGTGGCGGCGGCGGACCAGCCGTTCAGCCATTTCTTCTCGACGGAGGCGGTGACGAGCGCGGAGTCGCTGGCTTGCGCGGCGCCGCCAACGACAAAGGATGCGCCCGGCAATGTCTGGAACGTCGCACCGATATTGCGGCCGGGGTTGAAATCATGCGCCCATGCCAGGCGCCCTCGCAGCGTGAAGATTCCGTCCGCCATCGCATATGATTTGTCGCTGCGAAGGCCGAGTTCGCTGCGCGTATCGGTGACACTCTTCGAAGCGTAGGCGAGCGCGAACGTGTTGACGCCGGTTACCGCCTGCTCGGCATAGGCCGGCAGATCGAAGGTGGTGAACTGTCCTGCTACGTAGGGCGTGATGCCGATGCCGCCCATCCACGGGCTGACAAAGCGATAGCCGCCTTCGACGCGACCCGAGAAGGCATTGGCGTTGAACTGCGCGCGCAACTGATCGATGCCGGCCACCGTCACGGTGCGGTTGGTGGTGATGTCCTGCCAGCCATAGGCCAGCGCGCCGGAGAGATACGCCGCACCGGCATTGTGCCGGATGAAGGCGCCGGCCTGGAACATATCGGATCGGCCAGAGCCGCCATTGACGGTGCTGAAGGTCGTACCTCCGCCCGCGAGCGCAAAGCCTGCCAGCGTATTCGGCGAGATACGGTAATCGGCGCCGACCGCGGTGCCTGCGATGCGGCTGGTCGTGTTGTTGGAGCCGAGCGTCGTGTTGCCGTCGGTGGTCTGCGCGCCGCCATAGCCTGCCGCCCACACGCTCCAGCGCTGCGCGAACGGATCGGCCATGACGACCGCCTTAGTGAACATCGCATGGGCGTCCCGCGCCGCACCGGAGCGTGGCATGTCCGGTGAGGCGTAGGCCGATGCGCCCGCCGATGATCCCGCTGAAACGCCATCGCCGCGACCGTCGATGAAGGGATCGGTCAGCAATCCCATGAACTGGTTCATCGCGTTGAAGGTCGTCTGCTGCGAGCCGGTCGCGGTCTCGCCCGAGATCTGGGTCAGTCCCGCCGGCGTCAGCCCGCCGAACGCCAGCGGAATACCGCCGTTGGAGTTGAAGAAATTGACGATCGGGTCGGCGATGTTCCGTTGGTTGTTGTTGAGACCCGTCCCGGGCGGCGGCACGAAACTGAGAACGAGATTGAGATACGCATTGTTGGCGTCATAGCTCAGGCTCGACGCGAATCCACCCGGCAAGTTGGTGTTGACGATCGAGCCGAACGTGCTGGTGCCGATACCGCCGGTGGCGTTGAGGATGGTGTATTGCTTTGCGACATAGGCCCCTGCTGCGAAAGATGCTTTGACGGTGGCGCCGCCGAACGTCGCCACGCCGGTGACGTTGGTGCGGTCGGCCGCCGAAGGCGACACCTCGACCATGTAGCTCGATGCGGCCGTCAACACGAGATTGCCCTGCACGGTCAACGTACCGATCGAATTGCCGGGCGCCAGCGTGCCGCCATTGATGGTCGTGTTGCCGACCGTGCCGTTGCCGCCGAGCGTGCCGCCGGCATTCACCGTCACCGCGCTGGCCGTGCTCGTGCCGTTGACCGAGAGCAGGCCGCCGTTGACCGTGGTCGCGCCTGTAAAGGTGTTGGTGCCCGTCACATTGGTCGCGCCACTATTCGCCGTCAGCGTCATGCCGCCGCCGAGGCTGTTCAGCGTGCCGCCGCTTGAGGTCACTGCGCCGGTCAACGCGCCGTTGGCCAACGTGCCGCCCGATAGCGAAACGATATTGATCGTTTGTCCCAGCAAACCGAGATCGAGCGTGCCACCGGTGTTGATTGTCGTCGCACTCGTAGCGCTGAATGTGTTCGCCGCAGCGCCCCTTAGCGTGCCGGCATTGATCGTCGTAGCTCCAGTATAAGTGTTGGCGCCAGAAAAGCTGAGCGTGCCGATGCCGCTCTTGGTAATGGCGCTCGATCCACCGGTGCCGCCGAGGCCGTCCGAGGCCGCGGAGCCGCCGGAACCGTTCTGATCGGCGATGGCGTCCGACACCGTGTAGCTGCCGCTGCCACCGAAGGTCAGCGTCGAGCCCTGCACAAAGAAGCCCGTGCCTAAGGCCGAGCCCGCACCGCCGCCGTTGGAGCCGGTGCCGCCGGCTACGCTGCCGCCCGAGGTCGAGCCGTTGCCGTTGATGGTGAGCGAGCCGCCCTTGACCACGAACACCGCCCCGCCCATGCCGCCGCCACCGCCGTTCCCGCCACTGGCGCCGTCGCCGCCGCCAAAGCCACCCGCACCGCCGGCCCCGCCGCCTCCGCCC
>NZ_JBFRFR010000160.1:0-9697 GCF_052114925.1 Bradyrhizobium sp. 2TAF36
CCATTGCGCACCAGGGGTTCGGTCCTTCGGACCGCCCATTGCGCACCAGGGGTTCGGTCCTTCGGACCGCCCCGGAAATGACCGAGTTGGATTAGGCCGCGTGCACGCGGTCGAGGAAGCTGTCGACCTCGGCCTTCAGATGCAGGCTCTCGCCTGACAGCGCCTGGGCAGAGGCGAACATCCGGCTCGACGTCTCTCCCGTCTCGCTCGCGCCCTTGGCGGCGTGACGGACATTGACCGCGACATCGGCAGTACCGGAGGCCGCAGCGCGAACGCTGGCTGCGATGTTGTGGGTGGCGCTCCTCTGCTGCTCGACCGCGGCCGAGATCGAGCCCGCGATGCCGCTGATGCGCTCGATGGTCTGGCCGATCGCCTTGATGGCGGTGACCGATTCCTCCGTTGCAAGCTGCATGCTGGCGATCTGGTTCGAGATCTCGTCCGTCGCCTTGGCGGTCTGGCCGGCGAGCGTCTTGACCTCCTGGGCCACCACCGCGAAGCCGCGACCGGCGTCCCCGGCGCGCGCGGCCTCGATGGTGGCGTTCAGCGCCAGAAGATTGGTCTGCTCGGCGATCGAGGTGATCAGCTTGACGACGTCGCCGATGCGCGCCCCCGCTTCCGAGAGCTGCGCCATGCGCTGGTCGGTGGCTTCGGCCTGCCGTACCGCCTCGGCGGAGATCTCGTTCGATTCCTGCACCCGGCGGGTGATCTCGGAGATCGACTGGGACAATTCGTCGGAGGCTGAGGCCGCCGTGCGCACGTGCTCGGAGGCGTTCTCGGATGCGCCGGCCGACTGCGCCGACAGATCGGCGGTGGAGCGTGCGGTGTCGGTAAGTTGCCGCGCCACCCGCTCGAACTCACCGGAGGAGCTCAGCACCTTGTCGAGGATGCCGCCGACGCCGCCGCGGAACTGCTCGACGAAATTGCGCAGCTCCGCCTTGCGCTGCTCCGCCGCGGCAGCAGTGGCCGCGGTCTGCTCGCTGCGCAGGCGCGCCCGCTCCAGCGAGTTGCTCTTGAACACCGCGACCGTGCGGGCGATCTCGCCGATCTCGTCGGCGCGATCCTCGCAATCGATCTCGACGTCGCTCTTGCCTTCGGCGAGCGCCGTCAGCGAGCGCGTGACCGAGGTCAGCGGCCTGGTGATACGGCGGACGACCAGCAAGGTGAGGACCAGGACCAGGAGCGCCGCAATACCGGCCGCAATCGCCATGCTCTCGATGGCCTGGGTCAGCATGCTCTCGAACTGCGCCATGGGGATGCCGACATAGAGAATGCCGACGACCTTGCCGGTGGCATCCGCGACCGGGAAATAGGCGGTCATGAAGGTTTTGCCGAACAGCGTGGCCGGGCCCCTGTACGCCTCGCCGCGGCGCAGGACGGCCTGCCCGGGATGATCGGCGGCTAGCTGGGTCCCGACAGCGCGGTCGCCGTTCTCCTTCTTCACGTTGGTCGAGCGGCGGACGAACTGCCCGCTCGCATCATCGAACACGAACAGGGTCGCGTTGCCGCCGACATAGGACACCGCGCGATCGACGATGGCGTGATCCCTGAACTCCGGCATTTTGGGAATCTCGGCGCGCGCGACCCCGCCATCCCGCATCGTGATCTTCGCGTCGGGAACGACCTCGGCAAAAGCCAGGGCCAGCGTGCGCAAATTAACCTCGATGTCGCGCAGCGCGCGATCGTTGAAGGCGGAGGTGAGCGACCAGTAGCCGGCGCCGACCACAAGCGCCGTGTTCACGGCGATCAGCAGCACAGCGCACAGGACGGCCTTGGTACCCAGCTTGAATTGCGGCAAGAACTTTGCCGTCGCACGGTTGGACATGAATGGAACTACCCCCGGAATTCCTGCATATTCATGCAATCGGCTTACGACCGAATTAACGACGGTTCACACCGCCGCACGCGGCATGCTTGCCAAATTGTAAACGAGGCCTGCCCTGACCACGCCAAGCGCGCCGCCTGTCATCGCCTGGTTCCGCGATGACCTCCGCCTGTCCGACCATCCCGCCCTCCATGCTGCCGCCAAGACAGGCGCGCCGGTGATCTGCCTCTATGTGATGGATGAGATGGCCGGACGGCCGCCGGGCGGTGCGACGCGCTGGTGGTTGGCGCAGTCGCTGCGGGCGCTCGGCGCCGAGATCGCCACGCGCGGCGGATCGCTGATCCTGCGCAAGGGGCCGGCGGCCAAGGTGATCCCCGAAGTGGCGCGCGAGAGCGGAGCCGCAATGGTCTACTGGAACGGGGTCGCGCAGGCGCCACACCACGCCGTCGAGAAACAGCTCGAAGCGGCGCTGGCAAAGCGCGGCGTGGACTCGCAGAGCTTCCCTGGCGACTTGCTGGTCCCACCCTCGGCGATCCGCAACAAGGAGGGCCGCGGCCTTCGCGTCTTCACGCCGTTCTGGCGGCGGATGCTGTCGCTGGGCGATCCGCCCAAGCCTCTGCCCGCACCGCGGGAGCTACGCCCCGCGCCGCCGCTCGCCAGCGACGCGCTGGAGAGCTGGACGCTCGAGCCGACAAAGCCCGACTGGGCTGGCGGCCTGCGCCAGACCTGGACGCCGGGTGAAGCCTCGGCCCGCGTGCGCCTGCGCGACTTCCTCATGCACACCGCGCGCGTCTATGTCGGCGATCGCGACCGCCCGGATCGGGAGGGGACTTCAAGCCTGTCGCCTCATTTGAGGTTCGGCGAGCTCAGCCCGCGGCAGATCTGGCACGCCGCGCGCTTTGCAGCAGCGGAGAATCCCGCGATCGGGCCCGGCGTCGAAAAATTCCTGAGCGAGCTCGGCTGGCGCGAATTCTGCCGCCACCTCCTCCACGATCACCCGAGCCTTGCCACCGAAAACCTGCAAACGAATTTCGATGGCTTTCCCTGGAAGGGCGACAAGAAAGCGCTCGCCGCCTGGCAGCGCGGACGCACCGGCTATCCCATCGTCGATGCCGGCCTGCGCGAGCTCTGGCACACCGGCGCGATGCACAACCGGGTGCGGATGGTGGTGGCGTCCTTCCTGGTCAAGCATCTCCTGATCGACTGGCGCGACGGCGAGAGCTGGTTCTGGGACACGCTCGTCGATGCGGATGCCGGCAGCAATCCCGCCAACTGGCAATGGGTCGCCGGCTGCGGCGCCGACGCCGCACCCTATTTCCGCGTGTTCAATCCAACTCTCCAGGGCGAGAAGTTCGATCCTGATGGAGCCTATGTCCGGCGCTGGGTACCCGAGCTGAAAGACGTGCCGGCCAGGCTGATCCATCAGCCCTGGCAGGCATCACCGATCGAGCTTGCGAGCGCGGGCGTCACGCTCGGCAAGACCTATCCGCAGCCGATCGTCGATCACGCGAAGGGGCGCGAGCGCGCGCTCGCCGCCTACGCAAAGATCCGCAAAGGTTGAGCGCTGCTTTGACACTATTTTGAAACCCGCTATCGTCATCGCTCCATACAAACCGTGGGGGACGATATGGACGACGAGAAGCCGATCACCGAACAGGCGCTGGACACGATCACCACCGCCGTGGAGGCAACCAGCGAAGCCGCAGTCACCGCCGTCAAGAAGGTCAGGAAAGCCGCCAAGAAGGTCGCGAAGAAAGTAGCGCCGAAGAAGGCTTCCAAGAAGAAAGCCAAGAAGGCATCCAAGAAATCTGCGAAGAAATCTTCGAAGAAGGCTGCAAAGAAGTCGTCGAAGAAAGCGGCCAAGAAGGCTGCAAAGAAAGCCACCAGGAAGTCCGCGAAGAAGGCGGCCAAGTCGAAAAAGAAGGCCAAGCGCTGATCGCAGCGCTCGAGCAGGTCTCCGGGTACGGGCGCGCCCGGAGACTTCTCCCGCCCCTACCCTCGCCGCTTGGCTGCGCGCCGGCCCGGGTGATGCTCGCCTTGCGGATCACGAAATTCGCTGCGATGGCCGCGCCGGTCCTCCTTGGCGAAGCGCCTCCGCTTCTCGGATGAGCCGAACTGCTTGATCACCTTCCGGCCGTTGACCTTCTTGATGACATAGCCGCCTTCCGTCATCGAGAACGGTGCCTTGAGCGACCCCATATGGTCGAACTTGGTGCCGCGGGGATGCTCGAACGGTTCGAACCAGGACGGATAGACGAAGTTCGACATAGGAAAGCCGTTGACGAGAAAAGACTCCTCTTCCACGGCGTCGCAGACCTCGTAGGCATATTGGGTGTGCCGAGTCTTGTCGGCCCACAGATTGGCCATGGGATCGAGCACCATCTCGAACAGTTCGTGCGAGGCCGCCAGGCTGACCGGATCGTCCTCGCCGAGTGCCTTCAGAAAGATCTTTGAGATCGGCTGGCCGCGGTGCGTCAGCTCGTGCCGCCCGAGGAAGTTCTTGTGGGTGGCGTCGTCAAAATAGAGCAGCTGCCAGTCCGTCGGCTTCGGGTTGCGGGTGACGTCGAGATCGATGGGATAGCCCCAGACCGGCAGGAAATGCTCGTCGTAGCATTTCTGGAGCGCCGCCGTGAGCCTCCCCATCATCCGCTCGCTCATCATCTCCTCGGCGTAGTTGATGCAGGCAATCCGGACCGGCCTCAAGGACCTGCCGAGCAGTGCACGCCGTGCTTTTTTCATGGAAATCACCTTGCCAAAGGGAAGCTGAAATCAGTCCAGCCTAGCACGAGCCGCACGTCAGGGATGTATTCCGACGTACTGGCTTGCCTGCCTAGAAACGCCGATTGACCACGAACACCGCTGCTGCGCACATCGCCATGCCGGCAATCGCCAGCGCATCGAGCTTCTCCCCGAACAGCAGATAGGCCATCAGCGCCGTGACGGCGGGCACGAGGTAGAACAGGCTCGCAACCGAGGTCGCAGCTGCGTGGCGGATCAGCCAGTACAACAGCCCGATCGATCCGATCGAGAGCGCCACGGCGAGCCAGGCAAGCGCGAGYACGAACTCCCGCGTCCAGTGCACCACGCGGTCCTCGAACAGGAAGGCGCCGACCGTGAAGAAGACGGTGACGGCGATATATTGCACGAGATTGCCGGCGCGCCAGTCGATGTGGTTGCAGTAGCGGCGCTGATAGAGCGTGCCGAGCGTGATGCTGATCAGCGACACCACCGAGGCGAGCCAGCCGAGCCCCGCCTCGCCGGTCATCGGACGGCCGTGCAGGATCAGCGCTACACCGCCGAGGCCAAGCACCAGCCCCGCCCATTGCACCGGCGTCACGCGTTCGCCGAGCCAGCGGTTGGCGATGGTCGAGGTCAGGATCGGCTGAAGGCCCGGAATCAACGCCGAGAGTCCGGCCGGGATCGAATGCGCGATCGCAATGGCCGTGCCGCCGAGATAGAAGCCGTGGACGAGAATGCCGGCAACGGCGCTATGCGCGACGTCGACACGGTCCGGCCATTTCGGTCGCGCAATCGCTGCGATGATCGCCATCAGGCCGACCACGATCGCCATGCGAATGGCGAGATAGGTCAAGGGATCGGCGTTGTTGATGATGTATTTGGTGCCGATGAATCCGGTGCTCCAGAGCACGACGAACAGGATCGGTGCGGCGCGGGCGGTCAGGGCTTCTTGATTATGGTTCATTGCCGCCCTCATTGCCCGACCGGGGCCTGTGCGGCAATGCGAATTTCCAAACGAGCGATGCTGCGCTGCGACGGACAGCGGGAGCGCAGCTCAGCCGCTCACCATTCTTCCGGACAGGGGTCGATGATCTTCCAGAGCTCGACACCGTTCTTGATCTTCTTCATGTCGGTGGTGAGCCCGCCATTGCGGCGGATCCAGTCCTTCACCGTGTTGGGGTAGTAGGACATCAGGTCGGACGTCCCCTCCGCGCTGGTGACCTTGATGCCGAAGGTGAAGGCCTTGTCGTAATAGGCCTGATGGAAGCCGAGGCTGGCGCGCGGCGTCACGCAGATCTTGTTCATCGGCACCATGCCGAGCACCAGGGTGCAGGCCGAGTTGCAGATGCCGTCGATGATGACGCGCTCACCCTTCTCGCGGACGCGCTTGTACTTGGCCTTGTACTCCTCGACGTAGCCGCCGTGGTCACGGGTGATGTGCAGCTCGGCGCGCGCCGGCGTGGCGGCGGCGACGGAGAGCAACAGCAGGCTCAAAAGCGTGATGCGCATGGTGCGTGACGGCGAAAGCCTTCAGGAATGAACCGGCCTCGAAGGACCCCCAAAGGGCCGGCGACAGGATTCTTAAGCGAATTCTCTTTGGCCATACTTGTGTGGGGAATTCGTTAAGCATCCCGAAAAGGCCAAAAATGGGCAGCCAAGGACCCGCTTCCGGCAATTCTGTCACACCCACCCGGGAATCTGCGGGTTTGGCCCTGATTTCGGGGTGCCGGACGGGTGTCCCAGCGGCTCGAAATGGCTATAAACACCTAACCTATTCGCGGGTTCCGGAGAATCGAGATGAGCACGTTGAAGCTTGTAGCCGCGGTTGCTGCCCTGTCGGCCGCAATCCTCGCCCCCAGCCTTGCGGAGGCGCGTGGACACCACCGGTACCACCGCCACTACACCAACCCGCTGCCCTACCCGATCAGCTATCTGCACAATTACGGGCCCGGCGTTACCCCCGGCACCTTCGCCTTCTACGATGGCCCGTCGAACAACCGCTGCTACCAGAGCTCGGCCACCTATATCGGCCAGGACGGCCGCCGGCACCCCTGCTTCTGAGGCGCGCTGGCGCGTCCTCTGCGGGTGCCGCTATTTGGCGGCGCCCGACAGCAGCAATTGCTTCTCGATCTCGTAGACCGGCAGCTTGACGAGGTCCTTGCCGACCTCGCCCTGAAGCGCCTTGCGCACCACGACCGAATAATCGGCGCGGATCATCCCGAGCGCGCGTGGTGAGGCCACCATGGTCAGGGCCGAGGTCTCGCCCGCGCTGACGGCGGCATCGAGCCGGCCGGCCAGGTTCCGCAGGAAGGCACGCTCGGCCTCATCGTGCCAATCGGTCTGCTCGACCGAGCTGCGCGCGCCGCCGACGGCGGCGTTCAGCCGGCCCGGCGCATCGGTCCCTTGCGCACTGGTCGAGGGATTGGGCTGCTCGTGCACCTCCCGGGTGTGGAGGTTCGGAAACATCTCGTCGCCGAGGTTTTCCAGAATGAGCGCCTTGCGCCCGTCGCACACGATCAGCCGGTCACCCTTGTCTATTCTCATCTTGTCCATTGCACAGCTCCAGGCAATCTCGCGAGCCTGCTCTTCGAATTCCTCGAAGCGCTGGCTACGGCAAGACTAGGGATGAAGTCGCGCCGGCGAATTGCGCAGGATCAAAGATGAACGCAATGTCCTGCCAGGCAGCGCCAGTGCAAGCGCAGCATTGGTCACGCGCGCGAACCTGGGATAGTCTTGCGAAGCGAAAGGTCAGGTCTGCGGCGAGCTTTGCTGAAGATTTGTTCATCAGCATTACATTTCGGTTCCGCCACAATTTGATCAGAACAACTTCGATATCCTGTATTGCGTAAGCAGAGGAAGACATCATGAATCTCAAGACTGGCCTCGTCGCCGCATCCCTGTTCGGTGCCATCATGGCATCACCGGCGGCGTCCGCCATGCCCATCGCGCCCGCACCTGCGACGCCGCAGGTCTCCGACGTCGAGCAGGTCCGCATGGTCTGCGACGCCTGGGGACGCTGTTTCTGGCGCCCGAACTATTATGGGTATTACGGCCCGCGGCCGTATTACGGGCCCCGATATTATGGGTATGGGCCACGCGCCTATGGGCCTCGCTATTACGGACCACGCTATCGCCGCTGGTGATTTCCAAAGGGGGGCCCTCTCGGGCCCCTTCGCTTTTGCGAGATCGCGCGTTGCGTCCATTCGCGTACCCGCGGCTTGCGTGGAGCGATTCCAAAACTGATCTAGATCAAAGATGAAATTCGATGCGCCGTCATTCTACATCGATGGCGGATTTCATTGTTTTCCGATGCCCCCAGACGGGCATGAATGTGCAGACGCATCTCGAGAGGCAGCCAAGGCCTGACGAGCGGAGCCTTGACGAGCGAAGGCCTGACGAGCGGGGGCTTGAGGGGCGGCGGCTCGAGGGGCGGAGCTTCGAGTCCTTCGCCTGTCCCGCCTGCACGCGTCTCCATTTCATCGACCTCGCCTCAGGCCAACCGATGAACCGGGACCGTTGACGGTGACATCGACCCGCCGCGCCGCGTGGCATGATGTCCGCAATACTACGGCCCGGAATCCGGTTTACTGAATCATCCTGTTTCGCCATTGATTGCGATGTATCGATTTTCATTTAATTGTCACATTTCAGCATTCGGCCAGAAGCATGTTCTTCGACGCTCTCGCCCCCTCCTCCGCGCTCCAGTTGATCCGGTTTTCCGATGTCGACGCGTTTCGGCCGGCTGAGTCGATGGAAGACGCCCGCAGCATTCCGCTCGACGTCGCCAACTTCGCTGCGGCGCGTGCGATCGTGAACCTGCCGGGGTGCCGGATCATCGTGGCGAGGTCGTTTGCGCGGATTCTCGATACCGCCTATCGCGCACCGGGCGGCATGGTGATCCCGAAACCGACCGACGTCCGTAGAGCCGCACATGTTCGAAACCACCGAGGTCGCCGCGCATCTCCAGGAGGGTCTGCTGCTCGCCTTCGACGACCTGTTTCAAATCGACCCGTTGTCTGATCGCACCGCCCCGAATGCAGGCGCGCGATCAGCCAGGCTCGTGCAACAGATCGACGATTACGTCTCGGCCTATCCGACCGCTCCGATCTATACGGCCAATCTCGCCGGCGAGTTGGGCGTTTCGGTCCGAACGCTCGGCGGCGCGGTGAGCAAGGTGCGCGGCATGAGCCTGCATCAATACATCCGCCTGAAGCGGCTGTGGGCCACACGCTCGCGGCTCCTGAAGGGCGGCGGCGCGACGGTCGCCACGTGCGCACGCGCCCAGGGATTTCATCACCTCGGCGAGTTTGCCGCGGCCTACCGCGCGACCTTCCACGAGGCGCCCTCCGACACGCTGGCACGGGCCCGGCACACCTGCCGTTCCGCGAGCTGACATCACAGGCGCAACGCCGATGGCTCGCCTTGACCACGCGTCGGGCGGCTATGGAACAGGTTCCCTCGAACGACGTTGTCAGGTCCGAGCAGTGCGCCGCCAGCCAGCCCCGGGGGCGCGCTGAGAAACCCCGCGCGCCCTACGCGCGGGGTTTTTCTCGCCGTCAACCAGGTGGTTCAGGGAAAAGAATGTCCATCAGCCGCAATCTATTGTTTCTGATCATCGGCGCTCTGGTCGTCACCGCAGCCGTGCTCGGCTACAACCTCTACCAAGCGAAGAAACAGCCCGACGGCCTGCAGATCAATGTCGGCCCCAATGGGCTGAAGATCCAGGGCAAATAAGGGGACCCGCGGATTGAGCCGGCCGGGGCCTGGAGGCTCCAGCCTGACAAGTGGCGCGCTCGGAGAGATTCGAACTCCCGACCCTCGGAATCGAAATCAGATCTTTTTCAAGTAATTTCAATTACTTAATTGCAAACCGGACTCAATTGGGGGTGTTGATTTTGCTGAGTTATTCGGCGCTCTGCAAACCGACCAGCAAAGGTTGTAAGTCAACGAATATGCAGCCATTTTGCAAACTGATTGCAAACCGCGAAAACCGTTCTGGCGTCGAATGCCGATAACTGTTTGATGAGCGGCCCGAGACATAGGTGACAGAACGTACCGGACACATGGGTTACACTTTCCGCTTTTGTTCCGCGGGAGGTGTCGATGCCGTGGAAAGCGAGTTCGGTGATGGAAGAG
>NZ_JBFRFR010000161.1:0-8321 GCF_052114925.1 Bradyrhizobium sp. 2TAF36
GCTGGACATCGCTCGATCCAGACTACGCAGGGGTACATCGATGGCGACAGTGACGCCCAGCGGAGGTTGGTATCTCTGATCTAGGATCCCGCTCGCTTAACTTACGACCGCCCCGAAGAATGGCGGCAAAGCTGACTGCTCCGTGTACCRACCTTCTTGAACCACACAAGCACGCCGACGCTTTGATCCGCGCTGTCTGTACATTCGCTGGATCACTATCGTTGCTCGATGAGATCGACGAAGAGTTTCGTCACGCGGGCCTGGATCAAGCCGTCGCGTTGGGCAATACACCGCCCATCTTCGATTGGCTTCTAACGGCGTTCAGCTTTCAGGGCATCTCCGACCAGGTTGCCCGTAACTACATGGAGAAGCATGGGACCGCGTCCTGGTCCAAAATGGAGGCAAGCCTCCGAAATTCGCCCTCCTGCCCAAAGCTCCAAACCTTCCCGGCCTACGGGGGCTGCCGGTACGACAAGGGGAGCTTCACCTGTGCCGAGCCCGATCATATCGATGCCTGTCCAGTACCTCGTCCACACCTCCGGAACGGGCGGCTGAATCAGACCGCCTACAGCCTCTTTCTATTCGTCCGGGACATCGCTGGGGGCGATCTCATTGGCTGGATCGATAACCAATTGGAAGCCACCACAGGGTTGTCTGACGCCGATCTGGAGGCTGCCAGACAGGAAGCCCTGATCGGCCCGCTCCGAGAGGTTTTCGGTGTGGCCGACAAGGTCCTGACCAATGCGTTGTCCTGGCTGATGATAGGCGCGCGCAACCACAGGCCCGTTTGGTTCGAGACCGGAAAGGCCATGCTGGTCATTGATACGCTGGTCCACAATTTCTTGCACAGGACCGGAATTTTGGAAAAATGCGGCGTTCCCCATCGGTACGGCCCGGCATGCTACGCGGAAGGCGGCTGTGCCGAAATCATCCGACGTGCCGCGGGGCGGATTGATGCTCGCTCCTTTAATCCGAGCTTTCCAGAGTTTTTCCCGCGTTTTGTCCAGCATGCCATCTGGCGATATTGCGCCGCGGACGGTCTCGACCTGTGCAACGGCAACCGAATTGACGACCGCGCGGCGTGCCAAATCAGCTACTGCTACCTGTTTCGAATCTGCGGCCGAAAACCGCTAAAATTGGAGTGATTTCATATACTTACTGTCTTTTCAGGTACTTGTTCTCGACCATTTATTAGCATATACTGTGCGAGCAAGGTCGATTCACGACTTAGCTGATTTTAGACTTGGAGATACTTCCGGGATTACCTGAATTACCCTGAGCACGTCTTGGACTAAAATCATCATTCAATCGCAGATTGAGGGAGCCTTTCGGCTCCCTTCTGCATTTCTGGGAGCAGTAGATGGGCAAGAAAACTGGGAAGACCGAACCGGCTAAGGTTGATCAGGTCTACGTCCTAGGACTCGACGCCAACGGCAAACCGCGCGGCGCTCGGTTCGCCGAGCTGAAGGACAGCATCGTGTCAGCGGCCATGGACATGAAGTGCCGCGTACTGATCGACCAACCGGAAGCAGTGTCAGGGTTGGGTATGAAGCTGCCGGTGGGACGAGTTTACGGCGGCGGCAAGGTCGTAAAGCTGTTCGTCCCAAACATCAGGCGTGAACTCTACGACAAGATACTGGAAGCGGCGGGACCCCTTGCTGGCGGAGAGCCTGCCGCCGAAAAACA
This sequence comes from Bradyrhizobium sp. 2TAF36, assembly GCF_052114925.1. NCBI lineage: Bacteria > Pseudomonadati > Pseudomonadota > Alphaproteobacteria > Hyphomicrobiales > Nitrobacteraceae > Bradyrhizobium > Bradyrhizobium sp. 2TAF36. Next base: position 1,687 of record NZ_JBFRFR010000161.1, read on the forward strand.
AAATGCTCCGGAGCAGGCTTCCGGGAACCCTCAGACAAAGAGCGAAACAGACGCAGCGACGGCCGAAGTAAGATGTATCTCTCCGGTAACGTCCGGCTTGCCGCGCAGTTGGGAGGAGATCGCCGTCGGCCACATGGTCCTGGCGCATGAGTCGCCTGATGATGGCTGGTGGGAGGCCGTGGTTATAAGGCGCGAAGACGAGATTCTGACCCTGCGATACCGCGACGCGCCCAAGCTGCCAAAGTTCATTCGGCACATCAACACGGTTGCATTGGTCAACCCCGGCCCAGGCTGATTCTGCGCACGCTGGACATGCGAATTGGCTCGGACTGCGGTCCGGGCCATACCCTCTACCCGCACAGCCGACCAATTCGGCACCAACCCAACATTCTTGGAGAATTTAACCATGTCTACGGACACGGATCGCATTCGTGCGCTCAATGATCAGCTTCGGATGACCCTCAGAGGCGGTAAGGCCGTCATGACGCCCGGCGTCGCCGCGCTAGGTGAGGACGCAGTTCAACGCCTCGTGCAAACAATTGCAGTCTTCGACGATTTCTGCATCGCGAATGACCCCCATGGCGAGCACGACTTCGGGATGTTCGACTTCGAAGGCGCATCGATCATCTTCAAAGTGGACTACTATGATTCGAATTTTGAATTCAGTTCGCCCGATCCGTCCGACCCGGCCGTGACGCAGCGGGTGATCACCCTGATGTTAGCCGAAGAATATTAGCAAGCAATCGGTAGATCGATGGGCCACGCTAGTCGGAAAGAAGCTTGACTAGAGGTACGGAAAGCGCATCCGCGATGCGTGCCATAACCAGCAGGCTAGGATTGCGCTTGCCTCGCTCGATTCCGCCCACATAGGTCAAATCGATCTCCGCCTCGAAAGCCAGCTTCTCTTGCGTCATCCGCCGTTGCTGACGAACTTTACGAACGTTCCTCCCCAACACTGCGCGCCAGTCCTGCATTGCAGGATCGAGCACCATCGGGCATATAGTCTCTAGGGAATATATTCCCTAAACGGTTGCTCACGGACGCTTACAACAGAAATGAGAAGTTAAATGATTTTGAGAAATATGAGCCACCAAGCCCGCAAGGTCGTTGCTAGGTCTCGGAGCCAATCTTCGGTTTTTCGAACAATTTGCTCATTCTTAACGATAGCAGTCAGCCAGCTAACTGCCCTCGTTCTCTTGCCAACTTCGTTAGTCGCCGCTGAGGTTGCAGCTTGCAATGCCGATGGAGTCAAAAACGCAGTCGTCATGGGGCAATACAAAAAGATACAAAACGCAGCCGGGAATCTTCTCGATGGCGCAAGCCCGGGCTCCCCAGCAGCTTCGCTGAAGACTGAGCTAAGTCGCTGGACCATGAAGATCGAGAACGTGCGTCAAACTGGTTACGACACCACGAACAACATTCGCTACTGCGCGRCTGAAATTATTCATACAAATTACCCAGAGATGACAGTCCTGACCCTTGGAGTTGCCGGAGACCTCAAGCCACCTTGCCGACATAACCTCATCTACAAGATCGAATTCTTACTGGACAAACAAATAGACTGGATTACCTCTGGTTGCCAAGATTGAAATTTTCGCGCAAGAGCCAAGGTGACGTGGGCATGCAACATTCAGGCTGCTGACCCCGGACCTCACTTTGGACAATCGCCCATAGACTTTTTACACGATCATCGTGGAGCTGCTATGCGACTTTTCCTATTACTGGCTCTCGCCGCGCTGGCGCCAAGTTTCGTCAAGGCTCAAACCTCAACTGCGGTTCCTACCGAACTTGCAACTCGTATTCGCGACATAACGGCATCCTGCAAAGAAGCCGGGCTGAACGTGTCGGCCGCCCCCGCACCAGGCGTAACTCAGATCGACCTCAATGGCGACGGGTCCCGCGACTTTCTATTCGATACTCAGCAAATCTGTGGTGCATCTCCGGGATATGGATGTTCGAATCGAGGGTGCCACCTCGTTGTTTATAAGCAGGTCGGCCCTAATGCGCATCGAAAGGTCTTGGACGAACTTTACGCCCTCGAACGCTTCATCAGTATTTCGAAGAAGGGACGCATCAACTTGATCGCCTACTCGGCCCCCGGTGGCTTTGGCAGATGCCAACATAAGAGCCGCGATGAAGGATGCGACTATCTATTGTTCTGGAAGAACGGAGGCTGGAATTGGGAATCAATCCAGTGAACTCGTGATTCATCAAGTATCAGCCTCGACAATCTTGCAGGTGTCCGACTTGGGGCAATCGATGAAAATGTGCGAACGAATCGCGATCTTCGGCAGCATTGCATTTCAAGTACTATCCCCGGCTTCCGCCGAAGAAGCGAGGAAGCCAGACGTTCCAATCCTGATTGAGGCGTCTAGTGATTCTGATGCATGCGGGAGCAGTGGTATTGTTCGGGGTCTTGATCCTCGCGGCGACGGATTTCTGGCTGTGAAGTCCGGTCCATCGCTTCAGGCTCAGCGCATCGACAAGCTCTACAACGGCGAAACCGTTTACCTCTGCAATCAGAAGGGAGATTGGTACGGCATCGTATATTCGAAGAAGCGCCAAGACTGCAATGTATCGACAGCGTGGCCCAAGACCCTTCCCTATACAGGCCCTTGCCGTTCGGGCTGGGCTCATAAACGCTGGATCGAACCCTATGCAGGCTAACGTCGTGCCGCCTCAGCTCCTGCCAAAGATCGTGACTTTCGCGCTTTTGCAGCTTTCGATTGCTTCCACAATCGGGATCATCTCGAACTGCGAATTGGCATTCGCACAAACGGGCGACGGTGTGTATGGCACCTGGTCCGATTCACCCGACAAGAAAACCTGCAATGTTCCGCTGGGTTCAAGCCCTGATGTCGCGACAATCTACAAGATAAGCCAGAAAGGAATCTTCTTTTACGAAATTGACTGCGCCCCGCGCGACCTAGCCTATCATAATGATGGCATCGATTTCGAATTGGACTGTTTCAAAGGCGGCGGCGCGCGATGGTTCGAGAAGGCTTCTGCGCGAGTTGTTGGGGCAAGCCGAATAACTCTCAGATTTTCTGACCGAAAGCCACCAATCGGCAGTGGCTCACGCGTCGAGACTCTTTACCGTTGTTCTAGCGTTAGCATAACCGATACCGAGAGGTCGAAAGCCGTTGTTACCGAATGGCGACACAACGGCTCGGTAATGTCGCTGTCGGAAGAGGGCAGCAACCTAGAAATTGCCTACATGCAGCCACGGCCGGGAATACTTGCGGTGGGAGTTCGGGCCAAGACAACGCTTTTCCTCGGCCAACGCGACGGCGTGCAAGTCGAGGGTACCGCCTACATATTCCATCCCAATTGCGGTCCGATTGGATATCAGGTCAAAGGCCAGTTCCTAGAAGGCGAGAGAGCCCTCTATCTGACGGGGATGTCCCCCCGGATGACTCCCAGCTGCGAGGTTGGGAAAGAGGTACCAGAAGCGTTGCGTTTTGAACGAGTTCATTGAGGTCGCCACGTTTTGTGGACGCTAATAACAATCCTTCGCACGGCACACTGCAACAACAGTCCAGGCTTTCTATTTGGCCTTGCGGCCGGGAGCAGTGAATGAAAAGGGAGGCCCAAAAAGTGAAGCAACTGGTTTTTGTTCTCGTGGGTGTTTCTGTTGGCTCGGCTTCGGCTCGTGCGGAAACCTTCTACACTTGCCGGAATGTTGGCAACGTCATCCTGGGACAAAACACCCTGACGGTGGCCGGGGAGGTGTTTGAAACCCTAGAAGCTCTGAGCGACGGGGGAGTAAAGGCAACCCACATGCAAGACGGTGGCAGGTTCAAGTGGACGGGTGTTTTGACGAAGGACGCTAAAGGACGGACCAATTTCATCTTTACTTCGTCGGTTGCGGATGGCGAGGGGTGGAATCCTATACGGATGGAAACCCACGAGTGCAGGAAGCGGTGAGGCTCAAGAAAGACATACGGGTTGCTGAGCTGCGCGACCAGATCGCGAAGAAGGGAAGCGGTCGCTCGATTCCGCTTCATGCGAAGCTTCGGCAAACGCTCACCGACGCGAGATGACTATCAATCGGCGTTCAAATTCTGGACACCGATCTCCCGGTTCAGGGGCGCGTTGCCTCACCCAGAATATTACTGAACAAGTTCCTGCCAATGATTGGGGCAACGTCACTGAATCGGTCGGTGTCATCAATGGCGGGAAAGTTCAGCATGGGCGCTTACGCGATGAGTTCCTGAACGAGACCTGTTCACCTCACTTATGCAAGCGCGCCTGGTGCTGGAAATCTGGCGGCGCGATAAAACACGGTGCGACCTCATTCGCGGCTCGGCTGGCTGCCCCAGCTGTCTATACCGCAAACTTCTTACCACAACACGGCCAAGGCGCTGCGCTCGCCAATGGCTCCGCGCCTTGGCCTACTGCTTCAACTGTGCAAGATGGCGAGCACCAGACTCTCAGACCAACTGGGTAAGGGTCTGGGGCAACGTCATGACGTAATGATGTTGGCGGGTTGCCATGACGCAGGAACAGGCGATTAAGCTTGAGAGACGGAAACATCAAAGGGTATAGGCCATGATCGCAAGATATGTGGGAGCTGTAATTTTTGTTATCGCTATTTCCACTCCGCTTTATTCGCAGAGCTTTGATTGCAGATTAGCAACGCGTGCTGACGAGCGCGCAATTTGTAGTAACGTGGTTCTCGCTGAGTTGGATCGTACCGTTTCAGCTCTCTATGCTCTTCGGGGAAAGAATCAAGCCGCGATTCGCGATCAACGCTCTTGGCTCGCGACGAGAACGCGATGCAATGAGGATGTCGGCTGTTTGCGAAAGGCATATTTGGACAGGATCAATGAGCTGGCGCAAAACCTACCGCAGTCCTCTTCCACTGTTTCTAATGCTGAAACTTACAACTATTCCTGCAAGGTCGATGGAAAGACTTATCCCCTTCGGGTAAACGCCGGTGCAAACATTCTCGAATGGAGAGGGAGCAAGTTCAGCATTTCCAACGCCAACGACGACCCCGACAATATTGTTTGCGCCAAGGCGGGATGGCACGTCGAGGGGAATGGAACGTCCTTCGATTTTTGCACCGCAACCCAGGGGTACGCAGACTTTGTGAAGGACGGAGTGCAAGTTCAGTGCGATTTGCAGAGACCATGAGGATTTTAATGACGCTCAAACGGCCAGCTTTATACTATGCTGTCTTGATACTTTGCGTTCTTTGCATGACTGAGCAATCGCAAGGATCAGCCCCCAAGAACAGACAGTCCTGCGAAGGCACTCTCGTGTTAGACGCCGACGGCATGTTGATGCTCACGGACATAAAGCAGAACCGCTCGCCTTGGTGTGATGCCTATATTGGCGAAGACCGAAATTCAGTGATTGCAAGCCAAGTTACTGCCAACTGCCCCGTTGGGTCCCGATGCGTTATCGACGGCTTGTTCGCTGGACACGGCGTTTTCTATTGGACGAAGATCATGTCCGCTATGCGCGTTCAAAGAGAGCAGAGCTGCGATGCTCTCTGGCAGCAGCGCAACTCGATCTACAGATCGGCGGGTTTTTGCTTTAAGACGCCCAAAGCCGTCGCGGCTTTCGGCAATACCGGCTGCAAGTTCGACGAAATCCGAGACGTACCGCTTTCGGATCGCGACCGGCGGAGCATTGATGAAATATCCAAGCTCGAAGCTCGCTCGCACTGTGACGCCGTTCTTGCTAACGGGGAAACGTTCGGGCCAATCGCGCTCCGCATAGAATTGACACCAGGAGCGAGAAAGAAGCTCGTCGAGAACGACGAAACAATGACTGTCGCGGCGTATTACTTCGGCAACTCCAAACGTTCGGAAGGCGAAAATCCTCCTGGGGACATCGACCTGGGGCAAGACCGATTCGAGGTCGGGCCTGATGCGCCCGCCACGGTTCCGGCGCGCACGTTTGATSGCAGGCTGCTCGATAGGATTTACAACCGGACGCCAATCGTGAACGTCAACGTATTTTCAGGCAGGAAGGTCTTTAAGGACAACATCCTTGATTGCAGTGGCCCTCAGGACCCTGTCGTGGCGCTCGCGAAGCAACCTCAAACGGTGACGTGCAAGCTAATCGGAGAGCGTAACTGACCCGGAGTGGCCACTCCGGGCGCTCGGGCCCTTCGTCGGAGGGGGGGTCCGTTGAACCAGCGGTCGCATTCTCGGTGATCTGGCAACCGCCATCGCGGGCTGGCCGAATGGGCGCGGTTGGCCGAGGTAAGCCGCAAGGGTAGATGGCACGGAGCAGCGTGCTGGAGAGTTAGACGAATCCAAGGTAACTCATTGATCTTCGTTGACCGATTAGACAGGTTAAATTCTCTATCTAATTGATTATACGTATGAAAAATGAGCCTGAAAATCGCAGTGTCGGTGGTTCGATTCCGCCCCTGGGCACCATCCTGGTGTTTGCCCTCGTTCTCCGGCATCCGCTGACGCCAATTTCTCCGGCCTATTCCAGGAACGCCACCGTGGCTGAGCGCGAACTTTGGTTTAGCGGGCGCGGTGCTGCTGACGATGCTCATTCATGGCTGCGCCCGCTTCAAGGCGGAATGCAACGATGATTTCCGCCCGCTCCAGGAGCCAAACCTCATCGTCGTCGCCATCGCGGTCGCCGTTCTGATGACGTTCTTCCAG
>NZ_JBFRFR010000162.1:0-7971 GCF_052114925.1 Bradyrhizobium sp. 2TAF36
GGCAAGTCCTGCTCGCCTCGATCGCCTTCAACATGAGGCGGTGGGCCACGATCGCCGCGTGAGCTGCCCGCTCAGGGCGACAACTACAGATCTTGCCAGGCAATTGCCGGGACCAGGGCACTCGCTCCTGACGTCTTCAGCCTCAAGAGYCGATAACGCAACAGGCCCACAAGGGGAGAGGGGAAGAGAGCGCCGCTCACCCGTTCTCCACCAGAAACTCCACCCGCTCCGCCGCGAACCGCGAATGCTTCGTCACCAGCGGCTTGCCGGCGAGATCGTGGTCGGTCGCGTCGACCACCAGGATCGGCCGTCCCAGCGGCAGATCGAGCCGCGCGGCATCGGTTGCGTCCACGATGCCGGCGGTGATCCGGGTCGCGCCGCGACTGTAGTCGCGGACGCCGTAGTGCTCGAGCAGTTTCGTCATCGAGCGCGTCGCGGCGAATACCTCACCCGCGCCCGGGAACAATTCCGCTGACAGCCAGGTGGTGGAGACGCAGATCGGCGTGCGGTCGGCGAGGCGGATCGCCTCGATTCGCACCAGCGGTGCGCCGGCCTTCAATCCCAGTTCGCGCGCGAGTTCGCGGGTTGCGACGTCGCCGGACGCTTCGATCAGCCGGCCATGCGGTTCGCGGCCATCGGCGCCGACGATCTCGGAGAAGCGGGTGCGCGAGCGCAAGGGATAAGCGAGGCGCTGCGCCTCGACATAGGTTCCGCTGCCGCGTTCGGCGCGCACGATGCCGCGCTCGGCAAGCGCGGCCAGCGCGCGCCGCACGGTGTGGCGGTTCACCCGATAGGTTTCGGCGATCTCCATCTCGCCCGGCAGCTTGTCGCCGGCGGCAAAGCGGCCGTCGGCGATGCCGCGCTCGATGCCGTCGGCAACGAGGCGCCACAGCGCGACGCCCGAAGAGGCTGTGTCCTGCATGCTCATGTCGCCGAGAAGCCTACTTCAGAAATCACACGTTTGTCACGAAACAGTCATGGCGCTTCCGTATCAAGTTGTCTATTATCATAGACAACTTGGATTCGGCAAGTTCTGCAGAAAAGTTCGGTGGATTTGGTGACCCAGCACAACAACCAGCAAGTCCAGCGCAAGGCCGCGATGGCCGTGCTGGCGCACGCGGAGGCGGGCGAGATCGCCGCTCGCCTCCGCGCTCTCGCCCTGCCGGCGCATCAGGAGCTACGCGCGCCGGAAAACGGTCTCGTCATGCTGCGCGGCCGGGTCGGCGGCGACGGCGCGCCGTTCAATCTCGGTGAAGCCACGGTGTCTCGCGCAGCGGTCCGGCTCGCGAGCGGCGAGGTTGGCTTCGGCTACACGCTGGGGCGCGATGGCGAAAAGGCGCGGCTGATCGCGCTGTGCGACGCACTGGCGCAGTCCAGTGATTTCGGCGAGGCGGTGGAGCGTGACGTTATCGCGCCGTTGCGCGAGCAGCTTATGATCCAGCGCAAGCAGGCGGCCGCCGAGACCGCCGCGACGAAGGTTGATTTCTACACCATGGTGCGCGGTGAGGGGTGAGGCCATGACCACGATTGCGGAACTGCCGCCGGGTTTCGTCGACAAAGTCTTGTCGGCGCAATCGACCTTTCGTTCGGTGATGGACGCGATGGCGCGGCCGGGCACGGTCCAGCGCATCGTGCCGATGGCGGGATCGCCCGGCCCGATGATGCGCGGCACCGCCGCGATCGCGCTGACGCTGTTCGATCACGACACGCCGCTCTGGCTCGATGCAAGGATGGCGGAGAGATCGGACGTGGTGAAATGGCTCAGGTTCCACACCGGCGCGCCGGTGGTGCAGGACTCTTCGATTGCGAGTTTCGCGCTGATCAGCGACGGCGCCTTGCTTCCGGCGCTCGAACGCTTCGCGCTCGGCACCAACGAATATCCGGATCGCTCGACCACAGTGATCCTTCAGGTCGAGAGCCTGGATTCGGGGCGCAGCTTCGAATTGCGTGGCCCCGGCATCGACGGTGTCGCGACGCTTCAGGCCTCGATCAGGCCATTCGACCTGTTCGAACGGCTGCAGTTCAACGAGGCGCTGTTTCCGCGCGGCATCGATTTGGTGCTGGTCGCCGATGATGCCGTGGTTGCGATCCCGCGCACCACGCCTGTCGTGAACAAGGGAAGCTAGTCGCATGTATGTCGCAGTCAAAGGCGGCGAGCGCGCCATCGAGAACGCCCATCGCCTGCTCGCCAATGCGCGGCGTGGCGACCAGAGCGTTTCCGAGGTCACGCTGGATCAGATCTCGGAGCAGCTTGGCCTCGCCGTGGACCGCGTCATGAGCGAAGGGTCGCTCTATGACCGCGAGCTCGCGGCGCTCGCCATCAAGCAGGCGCGCGGGGATCTGATCGAGGCGATCTTCCTGGTCCGCGCCTTCCGCGCCACCCTGCCGCGCTTCGGCGCCAGCGAGCCGGTCGAGACCGGCGCGATGCGGGTACAGCGGCGGGTGTCGGCGACCTTCAAGGATATTCCCGGCGGCCAGATCCTCGGGCCGACCTTCGACTATACGCACCGCCTGCTCGATCCCTCGCTTGGCCAGGGCTTTGTGCCTGAAGTGCCGGCGACGGCAGAAGCTTCGACGGCGCCCACGCCGCGAGTGACCGATATTCTGGGCCGCGACGGGCTGATCGAATCCTCGCCGCGGGCCGAAGACGGCGCCAGCGTCGGCGATCTCACGCGCGAACCGCTGAACTTCCCGGCCGATCGCGACCTGCGCCTGCAAAACCTCGCGCGCGGTGACGAAGGCTTTCTGCTGGCCATGGGTTACTCCACCCAGCGCGGTTACGGCCGCAACCATCCCTTCGTCGGCGAGATCCGCTTCGGCGAGGTCGAGGTCGAGTTTTTCGCGGAGGACGTCGGCTTCGCCGTGCCGCTCGGCTCCATCGAGCTCACCGAGTGCCAGATGGTGAATCAATTCAAGGGTTCGGCGACGGAAGCGCCGTGTTTCACCCGCGGCTATGGTCTCGCCTTCGGCCAGAGCGAGCGCAAGACCATGTCGATGGCGCTGGTCGACCGGGCGCTGCGTGCCCGCGAGCTCGGCGAAGAGGCCGTGGCCCCGGCGCAAGATGAAGAATTCGTGATGTCGCATTCGGACAACGTCCAGGCGACCGGCTTCGTCGAGCATCTGAAGCTGCCGCACTATGTCGACTTCCAGTCCGAGCTCGGGCTCCTGCGCAAGCTGCGCAAGGAATTTGCCGAGGCCAATGCGCCCGATGCCATGAAGGAGGCCGCGGAATGAACGCGCCCGCCTACAATTTCGCCTATCTCGACGAGCAGACCAAGCGGATGATCCGCCGCGCGATCCTCAAGGCGATCGCGATCCCCGGTTATCAGGTGCCGTTCGCCAGCCGCGAAATGCCGATGCCCTATGGCTGGGGCACCGGCGGCGTGCAGGTGACCGCGGCGATCCTGGGGCCGCAGGACGTGCTGAAGGTGATCGACCAGGGCTCGGACGACACGACGAATGCGATCTCGATCCGCAAATTCTTCGCCAAGACCGCCGGCGTCGCCACGACCACGGCAACAGAAGATGCGACCGTGATCCAGACCCGTCACCGCATCCCGGAGACCGCGCTGCACGCGAACCAGGTGCTGGTCTATCAGGTGCCGATCCCGGAGCCGTTGCGTTTCCTCGAACCGCGCGAGACCGAGACGCGGCGCATGCATGCGCTGGCCGAATACGGCCTGATGCATGTGAAGCTCTACGAGGACATCGCCCGCTTCGGCCACATCGCCACCGCCTACGCCTATCCGGTGAAGGTGAACGCGCGCTACGTGATGGACCCGTCGCCGACGCCGAAATTCGACAATCCCAAGATGGACAATTGCCCGGCGCTGCAATTGTTCGGCGCCGGTCGCGAGAAGCGCATCTATGCGATCCCGCCCTATACGCAGGTGGTGTCGCTCGATTTCGAGGATCACCCGTTCGAGCCGTACCGCTTCAACGCGCCCTGCGCGCTGTGCGCGGCCGAGAATTCCTATCTCGACGAGATCGTCACCGACGACAAGGGCGGGCGCATGTTCGTGTGCTCGGACACCGACTATTGCGAGGGCCGCCAGGCCGCCGGCCATCACGGCAGCCTCAGCGCCGCGCCGTACAAGGACAAGGCGGGCTCACATGGCTGATCAAGACATGGCTGATCTCGATAAGCTCGAAAACGACCAGCCGCTGCTGGTCGCAGAATCCCTCAGCAAATCCTATGGCCGCATCGCCGCGTGCCGCGACGTGTCGTTCTCGCTCTACCCCGGCGAGGTGCTGGCGATCGTCGGCGAGTCCGGCTCGGGCAAGTCGACGCTGCTGCAAATGCTGTCGGGCCAGCTCGCGCCGAGCGCCGGCCAGGTGTCGTACCGGATGCGTGACGGCGTCACCCGCGATCTCACGAGCCTTGGCGAAGCCGAGCGACGCTTCCTGTTCCGCACCGACTGGGGCTATGTCCACCAGGATCCCGCGCAGGGCCTGCGCATGGCGGTCTCGGCCGGCGCCAATGTCGGCGAGCGGCTGATGGCGGTGGGCTGGAATCACTACGGCCGCATTCGCGATACCGCGTCGGACTGGCTCACCCGCGTCGAGATCGACATCGCGCGCATCGACGATGCACCGCGCACCTATTCCGGCGGCATGCGCCAGCGTCTCCAGATCGCGCGCAACCTCGTCACCGAGCCGCGGCTGGTGTTCATGGACGAGCCGACCGGCGGTCTGGACGTGTCTGTCCAGGCGCGCCTGCTCGACCTCGTGCGCAGCCTCGTCGCGGAGCTGCACCTCGCCGTCATCATCGTCACCCACGATCTCGCGGTCGCGCGACTGCTGTCGCATCGCGTGATGGTGATGAAGGGCGGCCGTGTCATCGAGACCGGTCTCACCGACCAGGTGCTCGATGACCCCCGCGAGCCCTATACCCAGCTCCTCGTCTCCTCGATTTTGCCGCCATAAGCCTTCCAAGATGAGTTTTCCGATGACCGCCATGATCGACATYGCCGCCGCGAAAAAGACCTTTACGATGCACCTGCAGGGCGGCATCGAATTGCCTGTCGTCAGCGGCGTGACCTTCCACGTCAACCCGGGCGAATGCGTCGTGCTCTCAGGCCCGTCCGGGGCCGGCAAGTCGTCGATCCTGAAGATGATCTTTGGCAACTACCGCTGCGACTCCGGCCGCATCGGCATCCGCCACCGCGGCGCGGTGGTCGATCTCGCCACCGCCGAGCCGCGGCAGGTCCTCAACATCCGCCGCTCCACCATCGGCTACGTCAGCCAGTTTTTGCGGGCGGTGCCGCGTGTTGCGACCATCGACGTCGTCGCGGAGCCACTGATCGTGAACGGCACGGCCCGCGCCGACGCACAGGCCCGCGCCGGCGAGTTGCTGCACCGCCTCAACATTCCTGAAAGACTCTGGCAGTTGCCGCCCGCGACTTTCTCCGGCGGCGAGCAGCAGCGCGTCAACATCGCGCGCGGCTTCATCTCGGAGCTGCCGATCCTGCTGCTGGACGAGCCGACCGCCTCGCTCGATGCCGCCAACCGCGCCGTCGTGGTCGATCTGGTCGCGGAGAAGAAGTGCCAGGGCGTCGCCATGGTCGCCATTGTCCACGACGACGAAATCCGCCATTTGATTGCCGACCGTATTGTTGACGTCACCAGCTTTGCCGCCGCCGCCTGAAGGAAATGGAAATGAACGCCAAGCCGAAGGACACAGTGATCGCCAACGCCAGGATCGTGCTGGCTGACCGGGTGATCGAGCAGGGCTGGCTCGCTCTCGCGGATGGACGCATCGCCGAGATCGGCGAGGGCAGGGCGCCTGCGGGCGCCGAGGATGCCGGCGGCGACCTCATCATGCCCGGCCTGATCGAGCTCCACACCGACCACCTCGAAGCGCATTACGTGCCGCGCCCAAAGGTGTTCTGGAACCCGGTCGCTGCCGTCATCTCCTATGACGGCCAGCTCGCGACGTCAGGCATCACCACCGTGTTCGACTCGCTCCGGGTCTGGCGCGAGGACGGCGCCGAGGAAGTCGATGGCCGCGCCGGCGTGCTCGCCGCCGCCATCACGACCGCCCGCGATGCCGACCTGCTGCGCGCCGACCACTTCCTGCATCTGCGCTGCGAAATCCCGATGCCGAGCGTGGTGGAGGAGGCCAAGGAGCTGATCGATCGTCCCGACGTCAAGCTGATGTCGCTGATGGACCACACGCCCGGCCAGCGCCAGTTCCGCGACGAGGTCAAGCTGCGCGACTATTATCGCGGCAAGGGCGGCGGCAAGACCGATGCCGAGCTCGACGAGCTGTTCGCGAAGCGCTTCGAGTATCAGAAGCTCTATGCCGCGACCAACATGCGCGAGATCGTGTCGCTGGCGCACAAATACAACATTCCGCTGGCGAGCCACGACGACACCACCGAGGAGAACGTCGTGGACGCCGTGCGCGATCGCGTCTCGGTGGCGGAGTTCCCGACGACGCTGGAGGCCGCGCGCGGCCTGCATCAGGCCGGCATCGACATCCTGATGGGTGCGCCGAACGTCGTGCGCGGCGGCTCGCACTCCGGCAACATCGCCGCGGTCGATCTCGCCCGCGAGGGCCTGCTCGACATCCTGTCGTCGGACTACATCCCGTCCAGCCTCCTGATGGCCGCGCTGCAATTGCCGGAGCATGTGCCCGCGATCAGCCTGCCGGCGGCGGTTCGTACCGTGACGAAGGCGCCGGCCGAGGCGGTTGGCCTTTTGGATCGTGGCGAGGTCGCGATCGGCAAGCGCGCCGACCTGATCCGCGTGCATGTCGCAGGCGACGTTCCCGTGGTCCGCAGCGTCTGGCGCGAAGGAAACCGCGTCGCATGAGCGAGACCGCGACCATGGCACACGATGAGGCCAGCGGGATCGGACCCGGGCGGCTCGTGCTCGTGGTCGGTCCCAGCGGTGCCGGCAAGGACACGCTGTTGCGGCTCGCACAGGCGGCCTGCGTCGACGATCGCGACATCGTCTTTCCGCGCCGTGTCGTGACGCGCGAATCTTCCGAAACCGAAGACAACATGGCGATGAGCCAGGACGAATTCCGCCGCGCGCGCGAGCACGGCGATTTCGCCGTGCACTGGGAAGCACACGGTCATTCCTACGCTCTTCCGCTCGAAATCAATGATGACATCCTCGCCGGCCGGGCCGTCGTCGCCAATGTCTCGCGCACGGTGATCGGCGCGCTCCGCCAGGCCTATACCAACGTCGTCGTGGTCGCGATCACGGCGCCGCCTGACGTGCTGGCGCAGCGGCTTGCTGCCCGGGCCCGGCACAGCGACGGCAATATCGCGGATCGCCTCGCGCGCAGCGTCGACGACGCATCGGCCAATGCCGATGTCACCATCCTCAACGCGGGCAGCGCGGACTATCACAGCCGCCAGCTCGTGCGTGTGATCAGGAACGAAGGCTGGCACGAATAGCCGGCGCAACAAGGAGAACGGAATGTCGGTGATTGAAACGGTCGAACAGCTGGAGGCCATCTACGGTGCCGTTGGTGATGCCTCGACCGTGAAAGTCGCCGACCACGTTACCCCGCTCTACCGCATCTTCATCGAGAAGGCGCCGTTTGCCGCGCTCGCCACCATCGGGCCGGAAGGGATCGACTGCTCGCCGCGGGGCGATCTCCCCGGCTTCGTTCGCATCCATGATCCGAAGACGCTGATGCTGCCGGATCGCCGCGGCAACAACCGGGTCGACTCCTTGCGCAACATCGTGCGCGATCCCAGGGTGTCGCTGATGTTCCTGATCCCCGGTTCCGGCAATGCGGTGCGGGCCAACGGCCGCGCTTGTCTCTCCGTCGATCCCGAGCTGCTCGCCTCGTTCAAGGTCGAGGGCAAGGCGCCGCGCAGCGTCATGGTGATGAATGTGGACGAAATCTATTTCCAGTGCGCCCGCGCCATCGTCCGCTCCGACCTCTGGAATCCCGACAAGCGGATCGATCCGAAGACGCTGCCGACGCCCGGCCAGATTCTCGCCGAGATG
>NZ_JBFRFR010000163.1:0-7838 GCF_052114925.1 Bradyrhizobium sp. 2TAF36
GCCTGACAGTGTAAGGCTCTCCGATCTCGAGCCGCGGTTCGTCTGCCGGGGTTGCGGTAATCGCGGCGCCGAGGTTCGGCCGGATTTTGAACGTGGCAACCCGCAGCTCGCAATCATGGGGTACCGAAACACGCAATGACCAAGGGCTGGGGGCGGCTTTTCGAGGAGCCGATCGAGGTGGACGGCCGCAAGCTGGTGACCCAACGCCCTCTTTTACGACCAGTGAGGAGCGACGATTGCAGCCATGCTGAACGCCACAACGCAGGCGGCGGCCAGGGACCACAGTGCTATGGCGATCTCTCTAGGCATGCGTATTGAACGACACTCTGTGGAACGGGTTCCTAAGTGGACGAGACCGCCAACTCAGACGGCCCGACACCAGCCGTAAGTCTAGCGCCGGGCCTGACCGGGYGGCGTCGGGGAAGCCAACCCCGCGGGGCTGTTCACTACCCTACGCTCGCTTTATCGCCCGCACCGTAAATTTCGTGAGAGCTTCAACCGTCCGTTGAGGCTGTAGACCCCTAACTAAGCGGAAGCCCGTGGGCCCTCTCGAGACTGGGCCGCGGGAAACTTTAGGGCCTTGTGCTTGGGGTCCAGGGCCCGCCAGCGCGAACTGCGCATACGAAGAGGCCTCCAACTGGGAGGCCTTAACTTCAGGTGGGGACTCTTAGACCGGGGGACCGCAGCCACTCGCTGATGTGCGAGCCGGTTTCAGCCTGCCGTGCTTTCCTTTCGACGGTTTCGCGCAGATTGCCATGCGGAAGCAATTCGGCTTGTTCATGCAGGCGCTTCGCCTCTTCGGCGAGACGTTCTTCAAGGGATTGGGTTTGCGTGAAATGCCGACGCATGGCGCTGCTCCTATCTAGAGGAGGCGGGAGCGCTAATGGCGTTCTCATCACCGATGAAAGCCAGGGCCGCGCGGTGATAAGGTGGAGGGTGGCACATCTTTGTTCCCCGTGATGGTCAATATTGCTCACCTCCGAGGCCCGCCAGCGTGAACCGGCGGCGAGGAGATCGCCAACTGAGGCGGCCTTACTTCTTTTGCTCGGGATGAAGCGCAGCCCTTTGGACTTGCATCTCCTCAATGAGCTTTTTGATCCCGTCATGTGCTAACTGATCGTTTATTCGAGTCGCATGACGACGGTAGCGCTCGATCTTTCCGTCCAGTTCCTTGCACTTGTCGCACATCATCATTCCGCATTCGCGCTGGATGGGCGGTCCCCAATGACCGTCCTCAAGTTAGACGGCCAAGCTGTCGATTTTGTTCATCTATCGAATTAGGACACCCCCAAAATCAACTTAGGACACCGGAGCTAACCACGGACAGCTCCCCTTTTTCAGGGGGACCGTTCAGAGGAACCGCAAGGGCGGCGAATGTTTGAGTCGTCGCTGGCTCGCCGCCGAGCTGGCGGAGCGGCCCCGGCCTACCCCCTCGACCCCTGAAGCCGGGGCCGGCTCTCCGCCCAAGGACAGCCTTGAAGTGCGTAGCCCTGCTCCTGCGAGTTCAACTGCGCGGAAGTCGGAGGGAGAATGTCGTTCCCGTTTGTTCGTTAGAGGCGACAGAAATTTCGCCGCCGTGGGCTTCGACGATTAATTTCGCGATATAGAGACCGAGGCCCAGATGTGTACTGTGCTCAGAATCATCGCTGACGTCCTGGCCGCGCATCCAAGAGTGAAATACTAATTTTTGTGTGTCCGTGGGGATTGGTGAACCCATGTTGTGCACGGCTATTGTGACGGTGCCGGGATCGTTGCCTACGATCCTCACAGTGATGGGCTGCTCTCGGTCGCCATATTGGGTGGCGTTGCCCATCAGGTTCGACAGCACCTGTCCCAGGCGCGCAGCGTCACACGAGCACGTAGGATCTCCGTCGTGCGCGACCTCAAAATCACGATCCGTGTGGATGGCGCGTAGCTCATCTGCAATCTCCTGACAGAGCGCCACCATGTCGATTTTGGTCTTTACAACTGGGAGTTCAGTACCGAAGGACGAGCGCGTGAGATCGAGTAAGTCATTTAAAATTTGTGTCGCCCGGCCGGCCGCCGTCCTAATCTCCGAAACCACCTTTGCCTGTTTCGGATTTGTTATTCCGGATCGCTCCATCCACTGAGCACCCATCGAAACCGCGCCTATGGGGTTGCGCAAATCATGACCCAGCACGCCCAAGAACAAATTGCGGGAGTCATTAATCGTCTTAGTGTAGTGAGCTACCGACTCCGTGACAGCCTGATCAATCGCTTCATTGAATCGCGTGAGGTCTTCAACATCGGTTGCAGCCAGCCCTTGATGATGAGCCACCCATTGCTTCACAACACTTGCGCGAAGCGCCCGGTATTCGGAGACCATCTGGTCGATGTCAAAACCATCGGCAAGGCGAAGAGCGGCATGAACCTCAGCCGCGCTCTCGGAAAACGGATTTTCTGGAGGGCCCACGCCGCGCGATTTATCAAACCTCTCTCGCGCAGTCTGCGCAGATTCGAGGTCGTCTGCAATAAACCCGAGAATATCCACGACATGATCTTGCAAAGCTAGCTTCGTCATCTTGTCGCTGGCCGGCGATATAGTTCGCGCGAAATCGATCCATTCCTTGACGATAGCGGCGTGGTTTTGCCGAATGAAGTCCGCCAGCCGGCGTTCATGCCCTCGTGTCTCACTTGGATTGGTCACAGCCGGCCCCTTTGCGCATGTTGAGTATTCTGCCCTGGTTTCTTTTGTTAAGGTGAAAGCCCGGCATGCTTCGAGTGAGTTCAGAAACGCTTGTTAGCGGCGGCGCAGGCTGAAGAGGTCAATGACCGAAGCCGCCAAACTTAGGCGGCCCTACTCTTTCGGGGCGGGGGGGTGATTGGCGGCCTTCGCTTCCGTCGCCTGTGCGATCAGGATTGCAATTTCGTCCAGTGTTTGCCGGTCGTTGATCCCGAGTGACAATCGTCGATATCGGGCGATCTTATCGTCGTACAGAGTGCACTTTTCACACATGCTTCCGCTCGCATATAGGGCGGGAGCATGAAGCACTCTCAGTCACCGATGGACGCCTCGGACTGGGCGGTGATCTCGGGACCATAAACCAGAACTCGGGTTCCCGACAGAAGGAACACAGCCCGCCAACGGAGGCGGCCTCAATGCCTGCGCCGTTCGACCGCGAATGTGAATTTGAGGTGGAGCACCGGACCGATGTCGTCCCGGACTTCAATCGACATCTGTCGGCCACTGGTCCCTAGGGTGCCGACGGCATCTCGGGCCATATCGGCCAGCGAGCGCGCCGCCTCTTCCTGCACCTTCTCTATGGTTGAGAGCTCCAGACCTTCCTCATCCGGGAAAATCTCGTCACCCTCTCTGATGTCAAAGTAATACCGTCTCATCAGACCAGAACGACGCCGACCTCAAATTGTTCTTTTCGTAAAGCAGGCCATCCATCCCCAAATCAAACTAGGCCACTGAGGCCGGAAGCAGGCCATCACCCCTACCTCTGTTCGTTCCTCGTGAGGGACGCCAGTCTATCCAGTTGACCAGCCAACCCCACATAAGTTCGAGCAATGTTTTTCAGGACGTCGGAGCGATCCTTGGAAATGCCGCTCGCGCCAGAAAGTCTCTTGTAGAGGTCAGCATGTTCTCGGCACTCAGCAATGTTGATCACTGGCTCACCCTCCCTTTTGCCGGCGCGAGTGATAGAGCGCCTTTCGCCGCTGGCTTGCATATACCATGCTAGGGCCCGTCAAAGATCAGCTTCGGACATTGAAGTACGGCCAGCGCCTAAGGTCGGACACAAGCCAGTGCCCATTTTTGGAATGATGGTCCCAAAGGAACGACGAGCGCGGGGGAATTTTGAGTCATCGCTTGCTCGCCGGCAGAGCTGGCGGAGCGGCCCCGGCCTTAAACCCCTAAGCCCCTGCCAGCCGGGGCCGTCTCTCGGCCTTGTAGTATCGGAGTAGCGTATGCGTTCCTCGCCCTCGATCGTGCCGGCCGACCGCCTCGACCGCGACATTTATCTGGTGCTTGAAGACTTCGGCGCTCGCGCCGGTTGCGCCTGGCGCGAGACGGATGAGGCTGACACCGACCTCGAGACGATCCTGCAAAATCTCCTGTCCGGCCAGTACGCCTATCCGGTCCGAATTGTATCCTTCAATCCCGTCGAGGGATGGTCGCGAGATGCGACTTCCGACGTCGCCGACGCACTGGCCCAGCGCGCATCTGACACTGACACCGAGGTCTCTTCTGCACTGCAAGCCTTCATCGCCGCCAACGCCACAAGGAGCTTCGACATGCAGCTAGCGCTGCCCTTGCGCGGAATCGCCTGATGTCCAGCGACGAAAAGCCCCTTGCGGCCGGTGCAATGGCTACGACGTGCGCCAACTGTGACGATCTCGGCTGGGTTTGCGAGAACCACCCGGACCGCCCCTGGGAAGGCCCACGCGCCTGCAACTGTGGGGGCGCGGGGGCGCCCTGTCCGGCCTGCAACGCTGCTGGCGATGGGGAAGTGCCGCGTATGCCGGAAGGCTTTCGAGTCGAGGTCGACAAGGACGGCTGGCGGCACTGAGGTGCCTTGTGAGCGGCCCCAAGCGCGTTCGCAGTAGCGCCGAACGGTCGCTGGCGACTTCATCGGCGGGTCCACAAGAGCCGCCTTCGGCGCTCACCCGCCCGATACGCACAGCGCGACCAGTCGTCTGGCCCAGCGCGAACCAGCGACTTGGACGTAAACCGATTGCTCCGTAATCATAGGGGAACGATGCTCTTCACTGCGGCGCGAACCCCGCTGTAAACTGATGCCGGATTGTGAAATCGATTCGCAGAAAGATGGCTAAATCCTCGAAACTTGTCGCCGCGAAGAATGGGCGAGTACTTCTGGTCCGACGACGGCGCGATAAGCGCTGGGCGTTCCCGGGCGGCCGTAAGCGTGCGGGTGAAAGTGAGAGGAAGTGTCTTCGCCGCGAGATCACCGAGGAACTGCCGAAGCTAAAACTTGGGCCAGTGAAGCTCTGGAAAGAGGTAAAGGGAAAAAACCGTCAATCCGGACGACAGATGAGCGACGCGATCTTTGTGGCCAAGAAGGCGTCCGGTCCCCTGAGGATCGGCGATAAGAACGAGATCGACAAAGCGGCTTGGCGCAAGCCGCGCGGCATCAGACTCACGCCCACGTCGCGCTACATCCGGGACAAGTTGTTTCCGAAGTAGATCACGCGCTCGCAACTGCGGCCTCGAACCCAGCGGTCAACCGCGCAACCGTTTAGCGCGGGTCCAGACCTTCTTCAGATATCGTTTTCGGGCTCCCGGTGCACCAACCTTCCCCCCCCAAATGCGAATGAGTTGCCGTGATCGACCGGAAAGCTCGGCGACTTCCTTATAGCTCGCAAGACCATTCTTGAGCATGTAGAGCGCGGCGGCCTTGGTGACATCCTTGGTGCGCATTTGCAGTGCGATCCCGATTGTCGTTTCGGGCCAGATGCTGATGCGTCAATGACTGTAATGCCCTCAGGGGGCGGCTCAAAGTACAACTGGCCACCCACCTTGCATCTTCTCAAAGCTAGTGGTCTGGCTTTTCGCGCACGATCACGCCGGTCTTAGGGTCGGCGTGGAATTCCATCTTCTGTCCGTTCTTGATGCCTTCGCCCTCCCATTGGCCGTCGTCGGCTTCAAGCTTAGTGACCTGCGAATAGCCCGACTCCATGACCTTGGCCTTCACTTGCTCCATCGGCATCCAGTCAGGTCCGGGTTGGTCTGCTCTCGCTGCTGAGCCAATGGCGAGGGAACCGAGAACCAGAATTGTGGCAAGCTTCATTTTGGCCTCCTCTCGATGAAAGGCTTCAACGGGCGCGCTGAATTGATGTTCCTCTGTCGCGCCCGCGGACTTGGTGTCAGATCGACGCAAACGAATGGACTTCCGTTTTGGGCCCCTGGGGACAAGATGGTCGGCTTCGGGTCAAAACCGGCAACGCGGCCCCTTCTTACGGGAAAGACGATCCCTATCTCCGCATCATGCGTACCGCGTTCGAATTCTGCCTGCCGACCGCCGCCAAGGTGGTGCCGGCTGGCCCCGACTGGATCCACGAAATCAAGTATGACGGCTATCGCCTGCGCGTCGAGGGGCAAGACCGTGCGGCTTTTCACCCGCAACGGCCACGACTGGACCAAGCGATACCCCTGGATCGTCGAGGCCGCGCTGAACAACCGCGAGCAGCAATTCGCCATCGACGGCGAGGCCGTGGTGCTCGGCGTCGACGGCGCCTCGGACTTCAACGCCCTGCACTCGCGCAAGCATGATCACGAGGTTCAGCTCTATGCGTTCGACATCCTCGCGCTTGGCGGCGAGGACCTGCGCCAGCTGCCATTGACGATGCGCAAGACCAATTTGGCGCGGCTGCTGCGCGGCCGGCCTGATGGCATATTCGTCGCGCCGTTCGAGGCTGCCGAGATCGGTCCGGATCTATTCGCCGCCGCCTGCCGCATGGGCCTCGAGGGCCTGGTCTCGAAACGCCGCGACCGGCGTTATGGCGCCGGCCGCTCGAAAGACTGGATCAAGGTGAAGAACCGGACCCATCCGGCAATGACGCGAGAATTCTGAGCGTTCGGTCGCGCGCCTCCTGCCCAATCAAGGCCCGGCGGTTCAATTGCCCCTTTCCGTCCATGCCCTTTCTGGGCCCCTCGGTCGGCTGCGGGCAGCGTTCAGTCTATCGGCCTCTGCTTCAGCAGTGGAGTGCGACAAGCCAGACAGAGGCTTCCCGCCTTTTCCGATCGCAGGCACATCTAGTGAAAGATCCAGTACGGTGAACCGGCCGGTTACCGGTCGCTCATACCAAGCAACGTACCGCGCCTTCATTTCGGTCATTCTAGACCCCCTCGGTAGCGGATCGATCCTCGAATAGATCAACGTATCGCGCATGGAGAATCACGTAGCCCTTGGCACCGTCTAAGAGCACCTTGACCTGAGTGGCCGTTGCTCCCTGACCAAGAACGATGCCTTTCTTACCGCTAAGACGCGGTCCAGCCAAAGCAGCAATGACGATCCGTCGACCAGCAAGAAGCTCGTCCTTGGCGGCCATTAGGTCCGCAGATCTCGGCAGGTTACGGTTTGTGCTACGCGGCATGGCTTTAAAATAGCGCAGCACCATTGAGTTAAAAAGCCCGTGTGTCGGGGGACCACGGCTTGCGCGACCTTTTCGATCGGTCAAGCTGGCGAACCGCTAAGCGTGAATGGTGATCGCAATGCGTACTGCAGAACAATTGATGCAACTACCACATGTATTCAATCTTGGTGCACGTGATCAAACCCGCACGGTCTAACAAGCCGCTTATTTGTGCGCGCTGCTCAACAAATCTGCTAGCTGCGAGGCGCCAAGCGGCGTTGACTTTCAGCGGGTCCTTGGCGTGACACCTAGATGCCCCCGGCGCTAGCCTCAGGCCATCCATCCGCGGCAGCCCCTGTCGTAAACCGGCAGGGGTTGCTTATTGGTGGTAGGCCCGCCAGTGAACCAGCGGGCCTTTGCCCGGCGGAGTATTTACAGCTCCCACTAGAGTGAAGCACTGATGTCTGACGACGGCGCACTCAAGAAGGAAATCGACGCTCATCAGCAGCAGATGACAGAGGCTGAACGTAAACTTTTGGTCGGCCTCGATGAGTTCATCAAGGGCAAGGTCGCGCTAGGCGTGCCCAGAGAGCGCGCCTACGCCATAGTTGCGGAGATACTCCCGTACGCTCGAGAGGTCAGAGCACGCGATCTACGCCGCGCGTTTAGGGTCGTCTAAGGCGTCCCGGGAGAGCTAGGCCCGCCAGCGTGACCAGCGGGCTGGTAGCGATCGTCAGGCGCAGTCGCGACCTCCGCGGGGTACGATCGAAGTACTGGCT
>NZ_JBFRFR010000164.1:0-7825 GCF_052114925.1 Bradyrhizobium sp. 2TAF36
GCCGGAAAGTGCCTCCAAAAGCGCAATATCGCGTCGGCCTCCAAAAGCGCAATATCGCGTCGCGATACCCACTTTGGCCAGTCATTGGACGCTCCGACGCGAGACATCGGCCGCCTGCAACGATTGGCGACCACGGCCGCGTGCCGACCTATCCGTTTGCACACACCCAAGACCCTCAACGGACATTCAGGCGGCATCGGACGACTTCAACGCTGGTTCAGAATTCTTGGGTCGCAAATCCCGGTGGCTCTCCGCGCGCGCACGAACTTCTTCTTCCATCTTCCGTGACTGAGCGATGCGCCGAACAGCCTCAGCTATCCGGCGGAGGAGCGGCGTGAAGTCGGGTATGATGACGGACGATCCGTCTGCGGACAGTCAGGGCCGAGACGTTGCCGGCACTGGACCGGTTCTCCATGGTGGCTTAGAAAGACCGCCGCCAAATTTCCTCAGGGTTGCGCAGGGCAGATGATAGCCGGCAAGCGCGGCTATGCCGGGTAGCCCTCGCCTAAAGCGTATCCGGTGTGCGTCGAGGTGAGCTTTGATCCTCGTTGAGCAATTCCTGCTCGGCCAAGCGCCAAAAGTCTTCGTCTCGGCCCTCTGGCTTACCTGCCTGCTCCCACAACTCGTAGGCCCGGGCCGCAACGGCTTCATCAATTCGCCTATTCATGGGCCTTCTCCAGACCCTCAACTAGGGGCAATCGGAGGCGTTCCTAATCCGGTCATCCCCAAAAACGTGCCTGTGAACTGAGAAGCCCCCTATTCATAACCACGCGCATTTGTCGCGCTGTTTCACGCCACGTACATAATCGGCGCGCGACGGCCCCAAGCATCCGGGGAGGCTGGGACAGGAGCCGGAACGCCGGGGCCGCGAGCGCGCCACTTGCCCAGCGCACCGAAGCGAGCATGTCGCACCGCCGTCTGTTCCATCTGTTCACTTGTGTACCCTAGATCGTGCTAATTATCCTGCTGGGCATGATTGCACCGGCATTGATGGTCCTCGCACTGCTCTATCGCTGACGCGGCCGCGACGGCCCCAATCGTCCGGGCGGTAGGAGCCGGGACGCTGGGGCCGCGAGCGCGCGGCTTGTCCAGCGCACCGACGCCATCCTCTGCTTTCGRCGCGCTCGCGCGCTTACAAATGATACGTTGCCACATTAAATTCGCGGGAAGCCTGCCTCCAACACATCTTCAGTAGGAACGCGCGCGTGCGACCAACATTGGCTTCGCGCTTCGGGCCAGTATCACACCTTCTGCTCGAAGTCCGGCGCTAGCAGCAGGTACCGGAGGCTGAAGCCGCCCTTTCAGCAAGTGGACGTCATGACCGTCCCGAAACTTTGGAAGCAGAAATGCCTTACACCATCGGGTTTCTGAAGCGAAGCACTGTCGCGGTTTTGACGACCGAAGTCGCGACAGCCAAACACGCACTTGCAGTCATCGCAGCCGTCGAACAGTCCGTGGGCAAGCTCGACTTCATCAGGTCGCCGCAGGAAGGCGACATCGGCATCGAAATGCTTAGGGTGCTGGCAAAGAAGAGGCCGAGGAAATGTCTCAGACATGYGTCTGAAGCATCTGTCGTCGGTCAAGCACATCACGCTCTGACGATCAGCGCTTGGTTGCGGATGCTGGCCTGATCAGCGCCTCGATTTCGCGATCTTCTTTTTGGCTGAGTCTTCTTAGCGACCTTCTTTGATTTCCTGGGCATGGTTTTCTTGGCTGACTTCTTTGCGGCCTTCTTGGCAGATTTCTTTTTGGCAGTTTTTTTGACTGCTTTCTTCTTGCGGCAGCGTTGGAGACGGTTGTCGCCACCTTCTTGACTGACTTGGGGATGCGTCTAGCCGCCGCCTTTTTTGCTTTGTCCGCCACCGTTTTCACGGCGGTCGGCCAGCACTCCGGCCGCGTTGGCAGCAAGGTCGATCATCTGATCTATGATTGGCTTCTGCTCGGAAGAGTTTTTGGCCTGACCTTGAGGCGGTTGCTTTTCGGTATCCATGGGGCGTCCTCCAGAATCGCTGATGAGCCCAATCCATCTCCGTATCCGGGTCGCACCCTACCGCTGGAGGGACCTTATTCCTTCTGCAGTCGCGCGCTAGCGCTCTGTCCTCATATACGGACTGATCTCAGGCGTCGGCTGCAAATCCAGAGCGGCCGCGGCCTACTGCAACGCGATTATCTGAACGGTAGGGTGCACTGAAATCGCGCGCCCCCAATATCGCTCTGAACGGTAGCTCTCAATCTAATGACCCAGGTCGGGCTGGCCGGGGTTCTCCTGTTCGTTCTGAGCGAAACTCGGGACGAGCGGCCTGTCCCACGGTCCCAGGATCAGGAGGCGGAGGCAGCGGAACGTGGGAGGGCGTGAATAGCGAGCGCTTCGCGCTGATATCAGATCCACCAACTTCGCGGAGCACTAGCCCCAAGGCGCCGGTAAGCAGCAGCAGTGCCGAGACGATGACGGCGAGAAATATGCGGTCCATGGTGCGCTACCTTGGAGGCAGTTGCCGACCGGGGTCGCCTCAAATGCCGATCGCATGGTCGGCATAAGGGCCAATGATCGTCGGGCTGCGCCGGTTCCTGGTCCGCGCGACGTCTTATCGTGCTATGCGGCGAGCGATCGTCTGCACGGTAGAGTGCTGAGTTCCGGCCAGCACCACCACCGCCGCAGCGACCTGCGCGGTGGGTGCCTTGCACTCGGTGACGTGGCTTGCGAGCCACACGTCCGACTAAAACGAGGCGATCCGGCGGGTTTCGAATAGACGCGCCAGCGCCATTTGTTCAACCTGTCAGCCATTGGAATGGCGTTGAGATCGGCGGATCATCCCGGCGCTCCTCCAAGGGTCGCCGGGTTTTTCCGGAGTAGCCGAGGGCGCTGCGCCTGAGAGGGACTAGACCCGCCAATCAATCGTCAAATGGCTTTGTGGCTGGCGCGCTGTGGACGTGCTGATCTCCCGCATTACCCTCATCGACACGGGTGCGTGATCGGCCGGCCAGGCGTTGCGGTGTTCTGCCGCATCCCGCAAACCGAATCGCAAATCCAGTCGACTCAAGGATGCGGGGCCTTGGTCTGGCGAGGCCGATCGTGCCCCCCTCTTCAATGCTTGCGCCCGCACCTACCCAAAGCTTGCGGACAGGCTCGGCGCGCCGTGTACAGAGGAGGCTGCCCGCTTTGCCGGCGCTCTCTTGTTCAACCGTTCAAAGATTGCCCCGGAGAGTCTCCGAAACCGCTAAGTCACGAGCACAACAGTGCCTCAGCCTCAAGGAGAAAGGAATGGCACAACAATTTATCAATATTCCCGGTTTGAAAGGGCCAATCGGCGTCGCCCTAAGTGTGTTAGTCGGCGTTGGGAGGAAAGAACGATTTGAGGACTTTCCGGATGATGAAACACCGATGGATTCATCGCTCACGGTGCCCACGCAATTCTGGGATTACTTGCGCGGGCTCCCAGCGGGACACGCTGATACTCTACTCAGTGTTCAAGCAATGCTCTATTTCCCGTCTCTTGACGGAAAGGGAGCAAGAGATGGGAAGAACATGTACCAACAACATGTTCGTGCCGACTTCCCCTTCATTTTCCAGAATGATGAAGTTCGTTTTCTTGTCACCGAAAAATTGCTTCAGGGCGAGCCGTTTAATCGAGCCGCCCAGCAGAGAAGTCCCTTTCGATTTATCGAGGGGAAAGCGTGGTTGTCAGCGACTAATGACCCCAGATATGTGGCAGTGAAGACTTCGATGGTCCTGGGGTCGGCAGACGTTTTGGTGGAGAGCTGGGAAACAACAAAGGAGGACGCGACTTGGAAGGTCGGCGTCAGTAAAGAGTCTGCTGCGGGAATCATTGACAAGATAATCAAGTGGATCCCAAAGCCGACCGTGGAACGGGAATCGGGGAAAACGACAGATACTAGAGGTGGGACGCGGACCGTCGGTGATCTCGCTCAAAAAAGAGAATGGACGATGCTGCTGAATTTGCCGGAGCAGAAGCCTAAGCCGGAATCAGTAATCTACAATGAAAGTTACAAGCATCCTGTTTACTTTGACACTAACAAAAGAGAAGTCGGGAATTACCACGAACCTAAGAACAAGATGGATCAAATAAAGGATCTGATGCGGGTCATGGACGCACAAATTCTTAAATACGGAGCAGAGAACATCACCGGGATCGAGGTCGTGGGACACGCTAGCAGACTCGGTGACACGGAACCGAATATCACCCTTTCTGAAGGTCGAGCGAAATACGTGGCCGATCTTCTCAAACGCCTCTACAAAGTAAAAATCCCTGATGAGAATATTAAATTCCGCGGTGAACCGGTCGACGAGGGCAATGATAAAGACAATAGTTGGAAAGATCGCGTTGTTTGGGTGACGATCAAAGCCGTGAGGAAAACTCCTTATCCCACGCGATGAACGCGCCCCTGAGGTGCGCAGGTCGGATGAGCGATCATGGTTCATCCCGGAAATCGTGCGGAACGGAACCCATGACCCTGCGGAGCGCATGCTCGGCTCGATGAAAGGGACGGGACGCGATGACACTGCGATTTGACAGCCTGCGCGGACGTGTGCGGAAGCTGGAGAAGAGTGTTGGGCCTCTGGGATGGGATAAGCCCCGCGTTCTGTACAGCATAGTCGAGCCGTTGCCAGCAGGCCCCAGGCGCCTGCGAATGCTGGAGCGCGCGCCGGATGGGCAAATGATTGATGTGGCCGACGATTTCGATGATGGCCGGCTCACTGTCGTTGAGGTTCCTATTTTCCCCGGCCGTCATTCTGCACGGCGGTAGCGTGCAGAGGCGTGCCCGACGTTGCGCAAAGCGTTTGCGTTCACCCCGTCGGTTAGGGCCCGTGTTTGTTGGTGCGAGGTGATCCGTTGTCCCGGCGCAGCGCGTTCAGAGCATTGCGCGCGTGGCGCACGGCCACCTGGTTTCGATGTGCTCTATGGCCCATATCAGATATTGCATGGTGTGGCAGTCTTGGAGGGATCAGGGGCAGCGTCATGGATGGTATCAAGTCACCGGTTCGGGATTGGCGTTGTTACATCACGCGGTCAGTTCATCTCGTTAGACGAGAGTCGGATGTAGCAATTGCGCTGAGTTGCCATTCTTTCCTGGCACGTAGTTCCTGTGAGCGGCTGCATATTGCGCATTATGGATTTGCGAAACCACATTTGTCGATGCTCTTTCCGGCCTGTATGAGTCGGTAGCTTCTTCTCCTATTCGAAGAGGCTATCATGAACGCATTGCATACGTGGCTCTCGCAACAGTCTCCCTTCCTCGTCGGCTATTTTGCGACCGCGCTTGACATCGGCGCCTACGTCCCTCAGATCTGGCGCCTCTTGAGTGAGTAACGCTCCGTCGGAATCAGCGTGCGCGCGTACGCACTATGGACGTTGTCGTCAGCGCTCTTTCTCGGTCATTCGATCACCATAGGCGATGTGGTGTTCATGATGACACAGCTCGTGAACATAGTCGCGCTCGGGGTTATCCTGGTGCTTGCGCGGCGTTTCCGCAACCACATCTGCGCCGCACATGCGCGCCAGCTTCACGTCATACGAGAGTAGTTTCTGGACAACGCACAACGCCGCGACACTGGCTTCCAGCGCACCAAGCGGCCGATCCGCAAGCTGGATAGGGTGACTAGCGCTTAGTCGAGAAAATCACCGATTGGTCATCGAATTCACTAGTCGGGAGCTGGCCTGCAGCGGCTGTTAGCTCTCCGATCAACATCGAGTTCGTCGCCACTACAGCTCGGTGGGCAGAGGGCCTGACTATCGCTGCGGTCGTGGCGGCAGCAAGGAGAACAACAGCTACCAATCCAGTGATCGTACGATGCTCGGTCATAGGAAATCTCCGTTTCCCACCCCACGGACGTAGGTCACGAGAGTCCTGCAAAGGTTCAACAACGCCGGACGGATCACGAGTTCTATAAGCGTCAGCGTGTTTGACTAGGGCAAGGCGCGGTACATGAATGGTGATCGAGCGGTTCGCACGACGGCGCGTTTGCCATTACCGGCCGACCGCGAACGGCTCGTCGAGGAACGTTGGGCTTATTGCCCCATTGATCAGCGAAAGGGAGGATACCATGGTCCGTGACCTTTTGCTCCTCGTCGCCGTTTCGATTGTTATCTGGAGCGTCTTTGGAAATTCGCACACAGGACCCCGGCACCCGCGAGGTGAAGCACTCTCCTTGAATGCCGTTCCGGATTTGCAGCGAACGTCTGAGTTCAGTCCGTATGTGAGGACAGAGCGCTGATAGTTCTGTCGCCCTGTGCCCAAGTCAGCACTCGCAGGCCAGTCTTGTATCTCCTACGCGCACTCTCGTGAGCCCAGCACGTTCTGCACAGGGTCAGCGGAGGATGGCTGTTGGGGTAGCTCCGGACCTCTCCTGCGGAGTTGCGGCACTTGTCGCTGTCGCAATTGGGATTGTTGTTTGGATTATTCACATGGGCCCCGGTCAGGTCGCGATCTGCCTAAAGTGAACGAAGATTGTGACGAGTGCGTGCATGGGAAAAGCCTCACCGCGCCGAACAGGCCGCTCCAGCGGTAGGGTCGCGAGCATGCTGGAGCCGCGCAGTCACGACGTGCAAAGCGCTCCGGGACGAATTGGACCGGCGCGAAGCGTGATTCAAATGCTGTCGAGCRCCAGCGTTCCTATTGAAGATGTGTTGGAGGCAGGCTACCCGCGAATTTAATGTGGCAACGTATCATTTGTAAGCGCGCGAGCGCGCCGAAAGCAGAGGATGGCGTCGGTGCGCTGGACAAGCCGCGCGCTCGCGGCCCCAGCGTCCCCGGCCTCCTTTGTCCCAAAAGCCCCCGGAGAGGATTGGGGCCGTCGCGCGGCAACCGAACGTGCGAGACTTCAGGCTGACATCTGGTAACAAGGAGATTGCGAGGAGGCTCGGCGGCACCGCCAAGCAAGTCTCACAGCAGAAAGCCAGGCTGCTCGCGCGATTGCAGATCAATTCGCCCGACGAGATCGCCGATGCATGAGCGATGGGCGGCCTGGCCCAGCTATCGAGGCATCACGTAGAATCTCGCCCGCGAAACCAAGCGCACGTCTCTTGTAGGAGCGGTCGGCGCACACTATTGGGCTAGGATCAAAGATCATCCGCGCCGCTGCCACTGGTCCAAGGTTAACGAATGGTTAAGCCGGATCTGGGAGGTTGCAATGGGGGTGACCTAAAAAAGAGGTCCACCATGTTGAGGCTGAAGGAAGCTGCCCCGGTATCTCGCGATTTGAACATCGGCCAGATCGACACCGCCGAGTTGCTGCTGCACCGCGTGTACGCCTTTGGAGCGGCCGAGGGAAGCCCCGGCGACTCAGTGGGGCAAGACGATGCGGGCTGGGAACGGGCAGAAATGGCTCTCCTACAGGCGGAGATTGACACCCAGCGCCAAATTATCAAGCTGCTCCGCAACGAATTGTCAGACCTGAAAAAGGAACGGGACGCTTGGCGCAGTCGGGCTCACRGGCTGTGTCGATCGGTTTCGACTGACCTCACGGCCACCCCGCGCCCCGGATCGTTTGCGGCATCTCTCCACCAACGTCGAATACATTTCCGGCAGCATTGACTCAAACAATTGCCGCAAGGACCGCACCTCGCCGACAATAAGGGTGCCCCTGGGTCATTGTACTCGAGGTGCAATGTGATTCTGACGAGACCAGAACCTTCGCCTACGTGGCGGGTCAAAAAGCTGACCTCTCCTCCTTATGGGTACGCGCCCTAGCACTACTTTGGCAGAATGTGTTTGCGCCCCTGTTTTTCAAGGATTTGCTTTCGGCAATATGGGCACTGCTGAGACGGCGGCCGAAGGATGAGATCGACGATGGCGTGACGTACGG